>NZ_JFHK01000003.1 GCF_001636545.1 Kosmotoga arenicorallina S304
ACTACCAGTGTACTAACACTTGCATTATATCATGAGTACTGCAAAATTCATCCTTGACTTATAGAAGTCAAGGTCTTCTTTTGTAAAAATCGATAAATAGAGAATAATATTCGCAAAAGCGGAAGGCTTTCTATATTTGCTTCATATAACTTAAACTTCTAAACCCCATATTTCAATATGGAGATGAGAAGATAAGAGGTATAATACTTCCGTAGGGTTTATCTGTTTTTCCATTTTTACACAGGAGGTGGGGAAATATGAAGCGAGTTGTTATGATTCTTTTTGTCCTTAGCTTATCACTGCTTCTTCTGGGAGCAGATAAGATCGAACTGCTTTTCTGGACACATGAAGACCCTAACAGAACCGAGATCGAAAATAGGTACATTGAAGAATTTGAAGAAATGTATCCCGACGTGACAATCAAAAGAGTTACTTATCCTTCAAGGAAGATTCAGGAAACAGTTTTAACAGCCTTTGCAGCCCACAAAGGGCCTGACATTTTCAACATGGAGATTAACGACGAATATCCTTACATCGTTAACGGAAGGGTAGCCCCGATTGATCCTAAGGCTGCTGGATACGACAGCCTTCAGGCAATATACGGCAATTACCTTGAAGGGGTGCTCGATCCCGTGACCTATGATGGCAATCTCTACGGACTGCCCCTGGAACTAACGAACTGGTGTATATTTATCAACAAAAAGTATTTCAAGGAAGTGGGGCTTGACCCTGAAAAAGATTACCCGAAAACCTGGGAAGAAATGGCTGATGTATCTGAAAAATTAGTTATCAGGGACGGAGAAATTTTGTTAAGGCGTGGATTTGACTTCCGCTACCCTTACTATTTGACTTTCCTCGTTCCAATGGTTGAACAGCTTGGCGGCGCTCTGTTAAGCGAGGATGGAAAAACCGCTATTATCAACGATGAAGCCTGGCTTAAAGTGCTGGAATACTTCAAAGAATGGGGACCAAACGGTAGAAATCTTGGATCTCCTACTTATACAAATGCAAGGAAGCTTTTCAACAAAGACAACAACTCCGTTGCCATGTGCCTTACAGGGCTTTATCAGGAAGGCAGGATCAGAGCTGACAACCCCGAGTTTTACGAAAGCGGAGAATGGATGGTCGTGCCCTTCCCGAGATTTGAAAATGCAGTGAATGATCTTGGAAGCGCTTACTATGGGCATTATTACATGGTAAATGCGGAAAGCTCAAAAGACAAACAGTACTGGGCCTGGAAATTCATAGCCTTTATGCTAAGCCATCCTGAAGAGTACCTCCTCAAGGTAGGTCTCATTCAACCTCAAAAGACTCTTCTTGAATCCGAAATTTTCAAGAATATCCCTTACTCTGACGTGTTCTTAAACGACATGGCAAAATCGCATATTATCACTATCCACGAAAAAGCGCCAATGATGCAGGATTTGTTAAAAGAAGCTGTAGAGTCAGTAATGCTCACAAATGCCACACCGGCTTTTGCTTTAAAAAGGCTTAAAACAAAGATGAATGAACTCCTTGAAGAGTGGTGATTACATTCAGGCAGACCCCTTTTAAGGGGTCTGCTTTTGTTCTTAAAGACGAGACGTGGTCAAGGAGCGTGAAAATGTGGCACATAAAAGAAGAGTACACAAAGGTATAGAGAGAAAAAAGGCTATATGGGGCTGGATTTTTGTCGCGCCTTCTTTGCTATTTTTTTCTCTTTTTAGCTTTTATCCCATTGCCAATGCTTTTTATACCAGCCTTTTCAAGAAAGATTTACTTTCATTAAGACCACCAAAGTTTGTGGGTATTAAGCAATACACTTACCTGTTGACTTCTCCTACCTTCTGGAATTCTGTCAAGGCGACAGCCATATTCACTCTCGGTACTTTTATACCCCTTGTAGTATTTAGCCTTATTTTTGCAGCCTTCATAATGTCAAGAAAACGCTTCCAGAAGTTTTTCCAGATGGCATATTACTCACCAGCTGTTTTGTCTTCAGTTGTAGCTGCGGCAATATGGTTACTGATTTTAGATCCCAGGGGATTGGCAAATCAATTCGTAAATTTCCTTTTGAATTCACCCGGAGTTGATCATAAGTGGCTGGCAAGTATCGGAATGGTCAGGTTTTCGACCGTACTGGTTTATTTCTGGAAATACGTTGGATATTTCACGATAATATTCATTGCAGGTATGGCAAGTGTACCAAGAACTCTTCATGAAGCGGCGAGAATAGACGGAGCAAATTCATGGCAGGCTTTCTGGCGAATAACTTTTCCGTTGATAAAGCCTACAACACTTTTAGTATCGGTAGTTGCGATGATCCAATGCTTAAAAACTTTTAGCACACAGTACTTGTTTGTTCAATCAGGTGCTCCAAGGGGCCCCATTGATGTTATCACTCTCAACATTTATTACACAGCCATCAGGGATCATCGAATCGGTCGCGCAAGTGCAATGAGCATCATACTCTTTGCTATAATGCTTTTCTTTACCTGGTTCCAGCTCAAAGTCTCAAAATCTGAAGAAGTTAGCTATATGTGAGGTGCTTCCGATGATGACAATCAGCATCGCTAAAAAGAAAAAGCCACAATCCCTTATTGTAGATATATTCATATGGTTTTTCCTGATAGGTTTTGCAATCATTATTCTCGCACCCCTGGCATTTATGTTTACAGCATCTTTAATGCCTTCCAGCGATGTAATGAGGCTTCCCTACCCCTGGATACCAAAAAGCTTTTACTGGCAGAATTTCTGGCAGGCAATACGGGGAAATGATGGCTCTTTCATATACATTAGAAACATTATAAATTCAGTTATCGTTGCGGTCTCGATAACCCTTTCAACAGTCTTTCTTGCGGCACTTACGGGATATGGCTTGGCCAAATTCCCTTTCAAAGGAAGGAATGTTGTTTTTCTCCTGATAATGACCACGATGATGATCCCCTTTGAAGCCATTATGATTCCTCTTTATCTAATTGTGACGAATTTTGGTTGGCAGGACTCTTATATAGGACTGATCGTACCTTTCCTGACAAATGCCTTTGGCGTGTTTTTAATGAGGCAATATTTAATCACCTTTCCAGATGAAGTGATAGATGCTGCGAGAATTGACGGTGCAAGTGAGTTTAGCATTTTCTGGCGAATCATAATCCCAAATAGCATGCCTGCAATTGCAACACTGGCAATTCTCACTTTCAGATCCCAATGGGATAATCTCTTGTGGCCACTGCTGGTTGTCCAGAGTGAAGAAATGAAAACCATACCCCTTTATATTATCAAATTCTCCACTGAAAAATACACCAATGAAGGTGCAATGATGGCGGTGGCAGTTATAGCAAGTCTGCCGATGTTCGTACTGTTTTTCACTCTATCCAAGTACTTTTTAAGCGGTTCGTCTCTTTTCTCTTCTCGAAAGGGATAGCCTTTACTATGTGGAGGTTTGCAAATGATACAAACGGAAAAGGGATCATTTCCAACGATAAGTGATGTACTCGAAAAAGTTTCTGAAAATCTTTACGACATCGAAAATTTCGTGAACGGAAAACCCGGTTTCTTCTTCCTGACAAACGTCACATCCAAAACCAAACGAAGTGGTGGAAAATATTATTCCTGCGTTGTTAAGGATAAAGATAGCTCATTTAATGCCAATATATGGGATTGGCCCGCAAATGAAGACCCTTCCTCTGGCAAAATAGCATTTTCTGATTTCAGCTATAACAACTACGGACTATCCCTAAAAATAAGGAAACTCATTTCACTGATTGAGCTGCGTTCACATATTGAAGGTATTGAAGAAGCCTTTATTCCCGTTGTGCCAAATATTGAGCAGCTTAAAATTGAACTCATGAAGCTAATAGATTCAGTTGAAGATTCCTATTTGAGAGCCCTGCTAAATAAAACAATTTCTCCTGAATCGGGTTCAGTAAAAGGTTTCTTCAGAGCCCCTGCTGCTACAAAGAACCACCATGTAAGAATAGGGGGATTGCTGGAACACAGCCTTCGTGTTGCCAAACTATCAATAAAATCGGTCGATTTGCTTAATTGTCCATATAACAGAGATTTGCTTATTGCTGGCGCTTTGTTGCATGATATAGGAAAGGTTTTTACATATGAGCACGAAAATTACACCTTTGAATTCACAGATGCGGGAATGTTTGAAGAACACATCGTTTTGGGCATACAAACACTTACAAAAGCCATCGAAAAAATTGATGGATTCCCACCCATTCTTGAACAGAAATTGTTCCACATCGTTGCGAGCCATCATGGGTTGAAAGAATGGGGCTCCCCTATCGTGCCACGTATACTGGAAGCGATAATTATTCATAATTGCGATCGTCTTGAAGCACAGATAGATGCCTTTGTGGAGATTTCAAAATCAGTCGCAAAAGACAGTAATTGGTCAGAATATTCCAGTATGCTGGGCACAAGGGTTTTCCTCTCTGATTATGAAGAGAAAAACGATTGATTGTATTCTTCTTTTGCTTTTCTACTTCCAATTTGCTGTACTTGCAGCCAAATAGAGTTATTCAAAGTGGCCATTTTCTGTATGGGCTGACATCTTTTATTGAAACCCGGCTACGAAAAGCAACTTGCAGCAATCTCCTTTGATTGCCTCTTTCACATAACTTGCATCTCCCTTCACTTTTATATTTCAGGAATTTTTAATGAGAGAGTGTCTAATATTCTTTGTACCCTGCTAAAAAATTGATAAAATTAAGCGAACGTATGTTTTGCTTAAACCTATGTAATACAAGTAATTTTTATCTACAAAAATTAATGTTAGCGAAAGGAGGTGTAAGCATGAAAAAGAGGGTCCTGATTTTTTTGGTTTCGGCTTTTGCACTGATAATGCTCATTTCTTCCTGTGCCCCCAGCCTTCAATGGTTCATCGCTCCAAAAACGGTTTTGATTGATGACACGCACAATAATTCTTACAACTTTGATGGTTACGGTGGTGCCGCTTTCTATGCAAAGTTGTCCACCATATTGCAGTCCATGGGTTACAGCGTGGCTTTTACTTCAAGTG
Source organism: Kosmotoga arenicorallina S304 (assembly GCF_001636545.1). Classification (GTDB taxonomy): domain Bacteria; phylum Thermotogota; class Thermotogae; order Petrotogales; family Kosmotogaceae; genus Kosmotoga_B; species Kosmotoga_B arenicorallina. Next base: position 5,012 of record NZ_JFHK01000003.1, read on the forward strand.
CTGGCTTTGTTCCCGAAAACTACGGTGTTTTTCTTGCTGCTGCTCCGGTAAATGCATATTCTAACTCGGAGATGCAAAAGGTTGCGAATTTCCTCTCCAAATGCAATAGGAAGCTAATACTGCTTGGCGAGTGGTACGGCTATTATGACAATACACCGTTGAACTCTCTACTTACCTATCTTGGGTCAGGAATTTCTTTCAACAACAAAGAAGTATTCGATGACACTAATAATTACAACAGCACAAGTTATTGGCCTGTCATAAGCGACTTTGAAGTTCACCCTGTCACAACCGGTTTGAGCACTGTGGTCCTTTTCGCCACTACCACACTGAATGTTACCGGGAGCGCGGTAGCCTTGGCATATCCCAGTGCAACAGCTTATGTAACAGCACCATCAATGGTTTCTGGTAATAATTCATCGTATAGCCCAAGTTCTGAGAGCTTTGAACTGGAAATTATAATCGATCCAATCATTGTAATGGCTGCAGAGGAAGTGAAAAGAGGAAAGATTGTCGCAATAGGTGATGCAACATTGTTCGCCAATGATGTTTACAATTCACTTACAGATGACTTTATAGATATTGCTGAAAATACAAAGCTCTTAAAAAATATCATCAACTGGTAAAAGGTTCAGGTATTTCGCAAAAAGCTTCCTCGAAAGAGGAAGCTTTTATTTTGGGGAGGTGGTAGCTACAATTATTTGACATTAACTCACTTTATTTCGTTCAAACATCTTCTCATCGCTTCTGAGTAACTTTGTTTGGCTGAATAAAAAGTGTTATCATATCATTGTAAGAAACATAATTTCATTAAATGAGACAAAGGTGGGGTGAACATGCATGTAGTTGAAAAGTTCGGAAGAGTTCTAATTCCCATGTGTACACCTTTTAAAGAGGATTATAGTATTGACTACACTCTTGTAAAAAAGGTCGCGCGCTATCTTGTAAATAAGAAGTATTGTGATTCTCTCATTATTGCTGGTACTAATGGAGAGTTTTACACTTTCAGTTATGAGGAAAGAATAAAGCTTTTTGAAGCAGTTAAGGAAGAAATTGGCAATGATGTGCCTTTGATAGCTGGTACAGGCACAGCCTTTACCGGAGAAACCATTAAGCTAACCCAGGAAGCCGAGCGCATTGGCTATGATGCTGCTATGGTAATTGTACCCTACTTTTCAAGGCCACCCCAGGAAGGTATTTTTCATCATTTCTCTGAAGTTGCTAAAAACACTTCTATTCCCGTTATGGTTTACAACATTCCCCTATTCACCGGCGCAAATATCTCCCCTAATACACTCGCAAAACTTGTGGAAAAACACGACAATATTGTTGCAATTAAAGATGAAGCAGGGTTAAACCCTCTCCAAGCTTCGGAATTCACAAGAGTTACAGAGGGGAAGGTAGCTGTATATTCCGGTGATGACCTGATGGTACTTTCGGTTTTAAGTCAGGGTGGAGTCGGGGTTGTAAGCGGTGGATCTCACGTGATAGGAGATTTAATGCACAATATGATAAACAGCTTTCTCGCCGGAAAAATCAGCGATGCTGTAACCTTGTTCAAATCTCTATATGCCCTTTTTTCAGCATTCTTTGGCAAGAATCGAAGGTTAGAAAATCCTTTGCCAGCTGTAAAAGCAGCATTTGAACTGGAATCAGGATTACCCGTTTCCAGAGTAAGGCCTCCGCTAACTGGGTTAAAAGCCGAAGAAGTTGACATATTGAAGAATGCCATGAAAATTATAGGCAAATTGTAAGGGTTTTCAGTACCCAATTTTGCGAAAAGGAGGGGAAAGAAGCATGTTAAGGATTAGCAAGTTAGTTTTATTCACAGTGGTAATCATACTTCTGGGCATTGTAATAGTCGCAGAAGATCCGACATATGTATTGAGATTTAACACCGTTGCTGCACCAACACAGCCTCAGGTGCTTGCCATGCACAAGTTTGCTGATGTGGTTAAGGAACTAAGTGGAGGAAAGATTATCGTTCAAGTATTCCATTCGGGACAGCTTGGTGATCAGAAAACCTCGCTTCTTGCTGTGATGCGCGGTGATCTTGAAATGGCTGGCGATGGCGCGCCATCATGGTTTGCTGATCTTGGGAATATGCCAGAGTTAGGTGTCTTTGGAGCGGCATATGTTTTCAGAGACCTCGATCACATGTACTCGGTGTTACTTGGCCCAATAGGGCAGGAATATTTTGATAAGCTTGCTCAAAAATCTGGTTTGAGAGTTCTCGATGTTTGGTATCTTGGTACCCGCGAACTAAACCTCACAGCTAAAGCAGGGCCTGTAAGAAAGCCGGAAGATCTAAAAGGCATTAAACTGAGAATGCCCAACAACGAAACTTTCCTTGATATGGGCCGTGCCCTTGGTGCAATGCCTACACCCATGGGCTTTGGTGAAGTTTATCTCGGTCTAAAAACAGGAACTATCGATGGACAGGATAATCCCCTGCCAACAGACCTCGCTGCGAAGTTCGTTGAAGTAACAAAATACATAGTGCTCACCGATCACTCCATTGGAATTATTTGTCCCGTAATAAATGAAAAATTGTGGCAAAGCATGCCCGAGAAGTACAGGGTTTACATTAACCAGGCTATGAAAGTTGCGCGCTACTATATGAACTCAATAGTCCTTGAGCAGGAAGCGGAGCTGCTTGGAAAGTTTGTTGAAGAATACAACATGGAAATAATAATCCCTGACAAAGATGCTTTTATGAAACACGCCGTTGAATATTATTCACAGCCAAAATTTGACGAAAAATGGGGAGAAGGTATGTACAAAAAGATCCAGATGTATCCCTACACTGAGTAGATAAGCAATGGGCCCGTCGCTGACGGGCCCATTTATCGCTGTTGAGGTGATCATATGAAAAAGTTGTTCCTCAGGTTAATTGATCTTGTTGAAGTGCATTTTGCCTCCCTTGTACTTTTTACACTCTTTTTAAGCATGTTCCTTCAGGTTGTTTTGAGATACGTTTTTAATTACCCTTCACCCGCTCTCTTTGAAATTTCGGGGTACTCCTTCATATGGGTCGTATTTCTTGGAGCCCCCCTTGCTCGAAGATACAAAGCTCACATACGCTTCAATATACTTTATGAAAAACTTCCCAGGAAAGCTCAATTAGTTATCGACCTTATTATGGACATTGTTTTTAATGCAGGCATGCTTATTGCTCTCTTCCCGGTTTTGGATAATTTCGGATGGTATAAATTTTTAAGGTCTGATGTGTTGAGGATTCCGTGGACCTATCTGATTTTGTGCTTCCCGATTTTCATATTTCTTATTCTTTTACATAATTCTATATGGATATACAAAGAAATGAAAGAGCTTATTACCGGAAAAGCAAGTGAAATGGAGGCAAAACCATGGGAATAATATTGTTTCTCATTATTTTTGGAGCTGTTTTTGCATTGGGATATCCAATCGCTTTTGGTATGATAATGGGAGGTATTGCTTACTTTATTACTAGCGGAATAAACCTGTCAACGCTTACAGATATTATGGCTATACAATTACAGGCTAAAGATGTCCTTTTGGCTGTACCGATGTTTATTCTGGCTTCTAATATCATGAATGATTCGGAAATCACCGATAAGATCTTCGACTTTGTTAAAAAGGCAATGGGGCCTGTGAGAGGTGGACTGGGTTATGCCAACATAGTAACAAGCATAATCTTTGCTGGAATAAGCGGGTCCGAAATTGCTGATGTCGCAGGCATTGGAAATATTGAAATCAAAGCCATGTTAGATGATGGTTATGATGGTCCTTTCGCTTGCGCTGTAACATGCGCCTCGGCGACTATATCCCCTGTAATTCCACCGAGTATTCCCATGGTTATTTACGCTATGCTTACAGGTGCTTCCCTGGGTTATCTATTTCTCGCAGGTTTTCTACCCGGGCTTTTTCTTGGTGCTCTTGAAATGTTTATGGTCTTTTACCTTTCTAAAAAGCGAAAATACCCGAAGGGAGTTAAAGTTCCCTTTAGAATATTGTTGAGCGGTTTTATTAGGTCATTCCCGGGACTTCTCGCCCCGGTAATTCTTCTCGTGGGTATCTATGGAGGCATTTTTACCCCCACTGAAGCCGCTGCTGTTGTGGTTGGATATGTAATATTGGTAAGCTTTTTCATATACAGAACTCTCGGCCTTAAGAAACTCTACAAAATATTGATAAAGACTGTTATGAACATAGGATATATAAGTTTTATGATTGCTGCCGCCTTTGTTGTTAGCTATGTGATGTCAAGGGAGCAGGTTCCTGCATTGCTGACGTCTACATTCATGAAATGGGGGTTGTTGAACAGCAAGTGGCTTTTATTATTAAGCGCAAATATACTCTATTTCATTCTTGGTATGTTTATAGATGTTTCTGTTATTCAGCTTGTCGTGATTCCCATGCTGTTACCATTAGTGCAGGCAGCCGGGATCGATCTGGTGCATTTTGGTGTGGTAACAACTTTGAATCTGATGCTCGCTCTCGATACTCCACCATACGGACAAACCGGTTACATCACAAGTGCTATAAGCGGAACCCCTGTTGGCAAGGTTTTCAAAGAAATGCTAAAATATTGGATCCCCCTTGAAGTTTTAGCTCTGTTGATAATCACTTATTGGCCGGGTTTCGTTCTCTTTATCCCAAGAATTTTCGGTTATAGAGGCTAATTATAAGTATGAGGTGATACATTTGCAGTCTTTGGAACGATTCATAAGCATTCTTGAATCTTTCAGTGCCGAGCATCCTGAACTAAGCCTTGGCGAGCTCGTCGAAAAAACAAATCTGCCAAAGCCGACTGTATATCGCATAGTTGAAGCAATGGTTAAATACAACATTCTCAGCAAAAACAAAAAAACAATGCGTTATAAAGTTGGCGTTAAGCTTTTTGAACTGGGGAGTATTTATCTGGCATCAATGGAATTGAGAGATATCGCATTTCCTTATCTTGATTGGCTTCAACGCCAGACCGGTGAATCAATTCACCTTGGCATTCTGGATGGAAATGAAGTTGTGTCAATTGAGGGGCTTGAAAGTGCGCATTCTCTAAGATTGAAAGTGTGGATAGGGAAGCGTGCGCCAGTTCACTGTACTGCTATCGGGAAAGCAATCCTGGCGTTCTTGCCTTCTGAGGAACAGAATGAAATCCTTTCTGAAATCTCCTTGGAATCATTTACAAAGAGTACCATTGTTAGCATGGAAGAGCTTGAAATCGAGTTAAAAAAAGTTAAAAACGAAGGGATTTCTAAAGATCTGGGCGAACATGAAGATGGGATTCACTGCATAGGTGCACCAATCTTTGATAGAAAAGGCAATGTTGTTGCCTCAATAAGCGTTTCCGGCCCCGCTGTAAGAATGACAGAAGAAAAAATGAAAAAATATAAGCCCCTTCTTCTCAAAGCAGCAAATGGAATTTCAAAAAAGCTGGGGTACTCTTCATAGTCCCCCGGCTTTTATTCCCCTGTACAAACTTTCAAATCTCGCAAAAGCATCTTTGTATATCGAACCCCAATCCTTTATCGGTTGAGTTTTTTTGCCATCGGGCAGCCAATTTTTTATCTCTTTCATGTCATTAAACAACCCAATCGCAAGGCCGGCAAGGAAACAGTCTCCATATGGCGCATCAGAAGAAATTGCGAAAGATCGGATTTCCCTTTCGAGAACTGAAGCTGCTATTTCCAGCCATAAAGAACTCTTTGATATGCCACCCACGACCATCGTGCAGGGATTTACAGGTATTTTAGCTTTTTCTGCTGCCTTCATATTTAGTTTCAAAACATAAGCGATGGATTCGAGAAAAGCCCTGTAAAGGTGCGCTTCACCATGGCTAAGGCTGAGTCCATAGATGCACCCCCTTATGTCCATATCCCACAAAGGTGCGCGTTCTCCCATAAAGAAAGGCAAAACCGTTATCCCTTCTGCCCCCGGTGTTATATGCCTTGCCATAGCTTCAAGATGTGAAAGATTTCTTTCCTTATAAAGTGTCCTGAACCATTCGATTATCGCGCCGGCTGTTGTAGCACCTCCGAAAGAATATACCCGTTCTTTTCCGTTGACTACATAAGGGAAATTTACGAAATGCCAATCGAGATGATTCCCATTATGAATTGTTCCCCAGCACATAGAAGTGCCTATCATTGCGGTATTTTCACCTTCATCGCATACCCCGGATGCCAAAGTGGCAACAGCTGCATCGACACCTCCTGATACAACAGGAATACCCGATTTGAAGCCTGTTTCTTTTGCTATTTCTTCAGATAAATAACCCGCGATTGCTTCTGATGGCAAGATCTTCTCGGGGAGCTTTTCCTGTGAAATTCCCAGCGCTTTTAGCATCTCTTCTGACCAGTTACGCTTTCTCAAATCAAAAATGCCACCAATATTGCCAGCTGATGAAAAATCGGTGGAGATCTCCCCGGTGAGTTTATAAATAACGTAATCTTTTGGTGGCAAAAAGAGTGCAATTTTCTTCCATATATCTGGCTCGTTGTCATGTATCCACATCATCTTTGTAAACCCAAAATAAGGATCTACGGTATTCCCGGTAATCTCAAAGAGCTTTTCCACCCCTATGTTTATTTTCACCCATTCTGTTTGCTCAATTGCCCTTTTATCCATCCAGATTAGCGTGGGATAAACAGGGTTCATTTCACTGTCCAAAGGAACCCCTGCGCCCCCGTATAAACCACTTATGGCTATTGCTCTCACTTCCGATGTATCGACTTTCTTTGAGAGATCCTTCATGACATTCAAAACCGCGTTTAACCAGATCTGCGCATCACATTCTGCCCACAATGGTTTAGGCGTATTTATGGAGTAACTTGCCGAAGCTGAAGTAATCTCACGCCCCGATTCATCTGTAACAATGGCTTTAGTTGAGCTTGTGCCAATATCAATACCTATCAGCAAATCCATAAAATCACCTTCTATACAATTTGTAATCAATTCCGGATATTTCACAGAAGGTCTTCAATTCCTCGACATAATCGCCATAAACTGCATGACAATGGTTAGAACCATATGTTGAAAGGAATTCATCTATGGGAACTTCCAGTTTTGCAAAGGCATGAGGCCATTCGATTTGTGTATTTGCAGCCTTTTCTTCAGCTCTTTCACCCAGGTCGATAAACTCAGCCGGTATGATTGCCATCCAATATTTGCCGTTATTTCGCATGAGTCGGGCTATGGTAACCTTTCCTGGAGCCGCAATATGCCTCACAGAAGCACCACCTGCGGGGAAGTAAAAACCCTCCGGATAAAACTCTACATATTTGAGGTTTTCTTCTGGAATATAGGATTTTCCTGCAAAAAAGGTGGCGTGCGAGCCGGAATTGCACAAATCAAGCACATCAAATTCTGCATCATAATGGCGAACATCTGCAAAAAGAACAGGACTTCTGGAAATGAATTTCAGAATCTGCATTGTCAAAGCACCATCAGAATCAGCTTCTGTCGCACAAACTATCGGCTCATGTGGCCCATCCCAATCATATGGGTCGTTAAGAAAGGCTTCAGTAACATCCATTGTAGCGAAATTGTTTGTGAGTTCAGGTTGTGCTTTTATTCCAACGAAGTCAAGCTCCATCTCTTCCACTATATCCTTTACGGCGTAGTAGCTTTTTATCTGGAGCTCTAACTTGTCCGGAGTTAATTGTTTTCCATCATAGTGTATCCTCTTAATTCTTGCTTCAAGCCATTCCCTGGCTTTTTTGGTCATTCTCTCTGGTATCAGTTCGCTCCTTCTGATAATCTCATACTGGTCTATATGTTCAATATCTATGCCGAATAAGCTGTTCCATAGATCGACATTTGGAACAGCCGTGTACATACCCATGGGTCTCCCGCCAATAAGACCATAGCGCGAACCTTTCAGTCGGCTTTTTGTAGCTGCAGCTCTTATGAAAGCTATTATTTTTTGAAGGGCTTCATCACTTTCAATATCTCCCCATACACGTCTCGAAAGAGTGCCGTCGTGATCCAGACTCCCCGCCGCTGCAAGCATGCCCACCATGCCAGGATACTTTGGATTTACGTTCCCAAAAAGCAGAAAGGGTTGAGGCGCAAATTTGCTGGCAATTACCGTGAAATGCGGGAAAGCCCATACTGCATAGTTGAAAATCGTAACTTCCGCACCCTCGTTTCTCAATCTGAGTGCTTCTCGCTTTGCTATTGATGGTTTCCACACTATTTCAGAACCGGTTATCACCTCAATCTCACCGGTAGATTCAAGCCTTCCTTTGAGCTTTTCCTCAAATCTCTTATTGATTTCAACAAGATCTCTGTGAACGAACTCTCTGCCATCTGAAAAGGTGAGAATTCCAACTTTGATTTTTTCCATGGTAACTCCCCCTCCTATTTTCCCAATAATTCGATCTTTAATTCCCGAAAATTTGGGGCAAAAAACTCTCCAATTAGATTTTATCACCATTTCAGCTAATAAAAGCAGTGAGAAAGACTGAAAAATCACTTAAACCATTCACAATTTCATTTGTCGCATTGCTTTTTTGGTTTTTATCAATGGTGATAAAATGGCATCAGAGAAAATAATTAAGCACCTAAGCGTGAATTTTAACTTCAAAAAAATTTTTTGGGGGGAATATTATGCGTTTTCAAATTCGAGAAAAAGTCTTTTCAATAGGCGACAAATTCACAATAAAGGATCAATTTGGGGAAGACAGGTATTTTGTTCGAGGGAAAGTTTTTAGCCTTGGCAACAAGCTGTATCTCGAAGATATGCAGGGAAATGAGCTCATTTATATTGAACAAAAGTTGCTTCGGCTCTTACCAGAATATATTCTTTACAAAAATAACAAGCCAATCGCAAAAGTAAAAAGGAAAATTTCTTTTTTGCGTCCTAAGTTTGAAATAGAGGGTGAACTCGGAAATTTCGCGATCTCTGGAAACTACATGGCACACGAGTTTTCAATCCTCAGAGAAGGAACAACGATGGCAAAAGTATCGAAAAAGTGGTTTGCTTTCTCTGATATTTATGGCTTAGAAGTCTATTATGACGAACTGACCGAATTTCTCATAGCTCTCACCATCGTCATAGATCAGGTGCTTTACGATAAATCAAACCGTGATTGATTATGAAGGTTTCACATAATGCCATTTTGAATCCATAAGATATGCGATTCACGTTAGAAGAGAAGATATTCAGAAATGATAATGCTATATCATTGTCACAAAATTTATTTTGGCAAAACCATAGTGTAATAGTTCATGCTCATAATATATTATGAGTGCGACCCCCTATCCCCCCTTGGATAGAAAGCGCTCGGGGACCCTTAGCGGTCCCCTTTAATTATTTTAGATAATTCTTCTTCGTTCAATCTTTTTATCATGCCCGGTTTTGGAACTATGTCAATATTCAGTCCGCCTATTGCTGTTCTCTTTAAAGCTAACACCCGTTTATTTAGAACCTTAAACATTTCCCGGACTTCACGTTTATGCCCTTCGTGAATTATAAGCTCCACAATTGTACTCTTCTCTTTTTTCTTCAATACTCTAACCCTGGCCCCTGAGGTTTTGAAACCATCTTCCAATATCACACCTTTACTCAGGATTTCCAGCTCCTTTTCAGATAGAAAGTCATCTATTGTGGCTATATAGGTTTTTTCGATCTCTGAAGAAGGGTGAGCGATTTTGTTTGCAAAGTTACCGTCATTTGTCAAAAGCAAAAGACCTTCGGTATCTCTGTCCAGCCGACCTACATGAAACACTTTTTCTCTTATTTTGCCAGCCACAAGATCTGCAATAGTTAGTCTTCCCCTGTCATCTTTCATCGCAGTAATGATGCCTGCCGGCTTATGAAATGCATATACCACTTTCTCTTCATAGCGGGGATTTACTTTTTCATTATCGAGAAAGACATTAGAGAAAGAATCAATTTCTAACCAGGGATCAGTGATGACTCTGCCGTTGACTTTAACACGGCCAGATTTTATAGCTTCACCTGCTTTCCTTCGGGACAGATTCGTGTTCCTCTGAAGAAATCTTTGAAGCTTTTCCCTCAGTTCCTCCAACCTCCCCTAATGGCAATTCAAGCCCCTGAACAATTTCAGAAAGGTCATTTATCTGAAAGGTATCGTAAAATCTGTTGGTGACCTTATACAGATATGGACGCCCGGGAAGCTTGGATTTTGATTTCCTGATGAGTTTCATACGGCTGAGCTCTAAAAGCTGGGATTGCGATGATCTTCCTCTTATCAATTCCACGTCCGTGCGGGTAATCGGACCGCGTATAGCAACAATTGCCAACACTTCCATCTGGGAGTCAGTTATACTCACGATTGGTCTTTTGCTCAGCTGTGAGACATATTTCTGAACCTCTTTTTTGGTATAAAAGCGCAACTTACCCTTCACAACTTTCAAATTGACGCCATGATTGGGATTATTGTATTCCTCCTGAAGCTCTTCAATCAAAATCATGACCTGGTTGAGCTTCATTCCAAGGATTTTGGCTATTTTTTTTGGTTCAATTCCCTGCTTTGCTGCAAATATAAGTGCTTCTACCGCGGCTTTTCTTGTAAGTTCGGTGGCCATTATTTCACCTTCCCGATTTTCTGCTCTTCATTAATCTGTTCAACAACAGTTTCCATAACATTAAAAACTCTTTTTATGAGTGGTTCAGGATCCAGAGTTACTATTTCGTATTTCCCATATTTTATGAGTTCAAGCACCGCGAGAAATGTAACAATCGCTTCTATTCTGCTTTTACAACTTTTCAGCAATTCTAAAAGCCTTATTTGTGGGTATTCGTTCTCCAGTTCTTCCATGCGTTCTTCCACGCTGTACAACTCTGCGGTTATCGTATATACCTTTTCCTTCTCAATCGCCTCTTTTAGTATGCTTTTAAAACTTTGGACGAGCCTCTCGGGAAGGGTATCCACTGAGGTGTCTTCCTCGGTAATCCCAACTTTTACCCGTTCATAAGAGTAGGACTCGTACAATTTTTCTCTGAATCTGGTTGATAGTTCTTTGAGGGTTTTGTATTCTTCTATCTGGCGGTAAAGCTGTGTCTGCTGCTTTTTGAGCTCCTCTGCTTCCTGAGGGCTCAATCTGGGCAGAAGTGCTTTTGACTTCATCTGCATAAGAGTTGAAGCCATAACGATAAAATCACTGGTGACTTCCATATCGAGCTTTTTCATCTTTTCAATATGTGCCATGAATTCATCTGCAATGACCGTTATCGGTATAGAACGGATATCGAGTCTGTGCTTTCTTACAAGGAAAAGCAGCAAGTCCAGTGGACCCTCAAACTCCGGTAAAGAATAAACGAGCTTAAGTTGCTCCATTTCACCAGCTCACTTTCATAGCACTTCTTACCTTCACCATGGTTTCTTGAGCGCTCTTACGAGCCTTTTTGTTTCCCTCTTCGATAATATCCATTATAATATCAGGGTTTTCATTAAAAGTTTCTAATTTCTCCCATACAGGCTGAAGTTTAGATACAAGGTTTTTATGTAACACTTTTTTGCAATCAAGGCATCCAATACTCGCGGTTTTACACCCCTGAATAACCCAATCGAGTTCCTCTGGAGAATGGGTAAAGGCTTTGTGGTAAAGCCAAACGGGGCATTTTTCTGGATCTCCTGGATCGGTCCTGCGTTTGCGTGCAGGATCTGTCATCATCGGGGCTATTTTCTTCCACAGGCTTTTTTCATCATTATCTATGAGAATGAAATTGTCGTAACTCTTGGACATCTTTCTGCCATCTGTACCGGGTAACTTTGTCACTTTGGACAAAATTGGCTTTGGCTCAGGGAAAACTTCTTCAAAAACGTTGTTGAATTTTCTGGCAATTTCTCTCGTTAGTTCTATGTGATAAACCTGATCTTCGCCAACTGGAACTCCATCTGCGAGATACATGAGTACATCAGCAGCTTGAAGGACAGGGTACAGCAGAAAACCCGCGCTTGAAAGGTCTCTATCTGTTATCTGCTCCCTTTGCTCTTTATATGTCGGCATCCTCTGAAGCCTTGGTACAGGAACGAGCATCGATAAAAGCAGAAAGAGTTCCGCGTGTTCCTTAATTGCAGATTGTATGAAAAGAACGGACTTCTCTGGATCCAATCCGGCTGCGACATAGGTTTTTATTATATCTATGGTCCATTCCTTAAATTCCCCGGTGCTATCTATATGAGAAGTTAACGCGTGCCAGTCGGCTACAAAGTAATAACACTGATTTCCCTGCTCCTGGAGTTCAACCCATCTGTCAAGTGTAATAAGATGGCCAAGATGCAATTTTCCTGTTGATCTCATTCCGCTCAAGATACGCATTCAAGCACCTCCAACTATGTTTGCCTTCTTGAGTATTTTATCATATTGCCCTGTTTAATTCCCCTTATGCTATCCTTGAAGCAGGAGGTATAAAATGCCTTATTTGCTGGTTCTCTTTCTGATATTGCACGTGCTCATTATACGGCTTTTTGGAAAAGCATTGGAGAGGAAAACTCAGCTAAGGGGATTCGCATTATTGCTGGTTCTTTCGCCTTTCAGTATATCCCTCAGTCTTCTTTTTGCCAGGATTTCTGGTTTGAGTTTCCGGGAATTGGGGATTTCCCTTGGAGATTTTATCCCCGGGATGCTTTTTTTCATATTATCAGTACCTATGGGGTTGCTCTCTTTTTTCAGCATCTTGCGGGCTCCGGCGGTATGGATAATGAGAATAAGATATGGAAATGTAGATAAGTCCCGACCTCAACTCGTTTACAGCTGGTTGGTTGTCGGAGTCGTTGAAGAACTACTGTATAGAGGTTTCTTTCAAGGAGGATTGAGTAAATATATTAAAACGAATTTTTTTACTGTGGAACTTGCAACTGTAATTGCAAGCATTGTATTTGTTTTTATTCACATTGGCAACGTTCTGGTAAAAGCAGAAAGTTTCAGAAACTTCCGCAAGGATTTTGTCCCGAGACTTTTCGCTTCATTCATACTAGGATACAGCTTCCAGATATCCCGCAGCCTTTTGTATCCCGTGCTCATCCATAATCTGCTGGATGGACTGACAATGACGGGATTGATTTACAGAAAAAAGAGGATCCTTAACGAAAGGCATGAAATCCTTTTCAGCAAAGAGCCAGTCCCAAAAAAGGACGAAGGTCAGGAGAAGTAACTCCCTAAAACTTCATTCCGCTCATCGAAAGCCCTTTGATTATGTACTTTTGTGCAAAGAAGAACACGATTATGATTGGAATGATAACAATAAAGGATCCGGACATTTGTAGTGCTATTTTTTCACCGTATTGTCCTTGAACAACTGATATAGCAACGGGAAGCGTATACATTTTTTCGTCAGTCGCCACAATCAATGGCCATAGGAAAGAATTCCATGCTCCGACGAAGTTGAATATGGTAAGTGTTGCAAGAGCTGGCTTTGAGAGGGGCAAGATTATTTTCAGGAATATAAAGAATTCCTTCGCGCCATCCATTTTTGCCGCATCTATAAGTTCATCCGGTATGCTCATGATAAACTGCCTCATGAAAAAAATCCCGAAAGCGCTGGCTACACCCGGCAATATTAAACCAGCATAAGTGTTCAAGAGGTTCAAAGAATTCAAAATGAGATAAACAGGAATAAGCGTCATTTGTCCGGGAACCATGAGGGTAGCAAGGACAAGGAGAAATAGTTTCTCTTTGCCTCGAAACCTGAATTTTGCAAAGCCATATCCCGCCATTGCAGAAAGCATTACCGAAAGAAATGTCGAAGTAACCGCAACAATGACCGTGTTTATAAGCGGCCTTCCAAAATCAACGGTCTTGAAGAGCTCAACATAATTGTCAAAAGTCGGTCTGTGGGGAACCCACCTTGGAGGAAATATATATATCTCATCTGGGTTCTTAAAAGATGTGGAGACCATCCAGAAAAAGGGAATAGCCATAATAAGAAATGCAGCCAAAAGAATTGTATGTACACCCAATTGTTCAATAAAGGGAATTTTTTTCTTTCTCATGTTTTCCAGCTCCTCATTCCTGATATTTCCGCAAACGCATCTGGATAGCGGTAAGTGTTAGGATGATGCCAAAAAGCACAACCGCGACAGCTGAAGCGTATCCAAAATTGAACTGATAAAAACCCTGTCTGTATAGATAAAGCACTATCGATATGGTCGAGTTCAAAGGGCCGCCTTTTGTAAGCATATAAGGCTCTTCAAATAACTGAAGGTAGCCTATAACAAGCATTACACTAACAAAAAGCAATTGAGGTCTAAGTGATGGTACTGTTACGTGTAAAAATTGTTTCCATCGATTTGCCCCATCGAGTTCAGCGGCTTCATACAGGAAATCGGGTATATTTTGCAATCCCGCAAGAAAGAGCAACATATTTGGCCCGATAGCTTTCCAGACAACAAGAGCTATTATAGAAGGCATTGCCCATTTTGGATCAGACAGCCAATTTTGCCCGGCAATTCCGAAAAGACCAAGGAACCAATTCAATAAGCCATATCTGGGGTTGAGTAACCATGCCCAGACTACTGCAATAGCAACGGTATTTGTTATTGAAGGCAAATAAAGGCTTAAGCGAAAAAAGCTTTTAAAATGAGTTGCACTCCTGTTCAGCAGCAGTGCAAAAAGCAACGAGAAAATTATGGTCAGCGGCAACGCGACAACCAAAGCGTAAAAAGTATTGAAGAGCGCTTTCCAGAAAATCACATCGGAAAAAAGATCGATGAAATTTTTAAACCCAACGAATTCAGCATTTTTCCAATCAAAGATCGCATATACATTAAAATCCGTTACAGAAATGAGCAAAGATAGCACTATTGGAATGATTATGAACACTGTCATGATGAACAGCGCGGGACCAAGAAAAATCAAAATAGCACTCAACCGCGTTTTCATGTTTTACTCCTTTCTCAAAATATGCCACCCCTTCAAAGAAGGGGTGGCGTTTGAGGGGAATTACTTTAAGACCTTTGATATCTTCTGTGTCATCTCTTTAATAGCTTCATCTGTAGTGATCTTTCCAAGAACCCTTTTTTCTAAAACACTTTCTACAATGGATTCAATCTTCTCCCATTCTGCAATATTCGGCGTTGCTTTCGCATCTTTCAACTGTTCGCCAAAAACAGAGGTGAAGGGATCGCTTTTTAGCTCTTTGTAGTTCCATACTTCCTTAACAGCCGGTAGAGCTTTTAGAAGCTGGTACCACTGAAACTGCGTCTCCGGTCTGGACATAAACTCAAGGAATTTCCACGCCAATTCTTTGTTCTTAGAGGTCTTTGATATTACCCAGTTGCTCCCGCCCATAAAAGAAGTTCTCGTGATTTTCTCGGGCATCAAGGCAACTGCCCATTTTCCATCGATTTGTGGTGTTTGTTCATGGATCATCGAAACCATCCATGGACCGGTGAAAAACATGGGAACAAATCCCGAAGCAAAATCCTGAAATATATTTCCGCTACCGGCTTTTGGAACGATATCCTCTTCAAAAAAGCGCGCAAAATAATCCAGAGCTTCCATGAATTCAGGGGTGTCAACTCCGGGTTTGTTGTTTTCATCGATCACCGTTGCACCATTTTGCCAGACAAAGGGAATGAATTCCTGTATTTCGTTTGTCTGAAATGTTAGTCCATACATTTCAGGCCTTTCAGCCAATTTCTTTGCCGCATCATATAATTCATCCCAATTTCTGGGTGCTTCCGTATATCCTACTTCGGCAAGTAAATCTGTACGATAAAATAGAACCCTTGTATCAACATACCATGGAATTCCATACACCTTTCCCCTGTAAACACAGGTGCTCCAGGAACCCGGAAAGAATTTTTCTTCGGAGATTATTTCTGAGTTTTTTATGTACGCTCCCAGATCCTGAAAAGCACCCATGGCACTGAAACTCGGCATCCACGTTGTTCCCATCTGAATCACATCAGGAAGCTGCCTTCCAGCAACTCCGGTAAGCAGTTTCTCGAAGGCATTACTCCAGGGCAAAGCCTGAATTTCGACTTTAACCCCGGGGTTTTCTTTTTCGAATTCCTGTATGATGACTGGCAAAGTTTTAGCTTCTTCTCCCATTGCCCAGATTTTGAGTGTGGTTCCATATATGGAAATAGCAAATAAAATCAACAGAATTGAAATGACCAATTTTTTCATGGCTCCAACCTCCTTACTTGAGGGTTAATGTGCCCCAATTTTCAGGATTGGCCCATATTTCCGGCAAATTGTTCCATGAAATGATGTTTTCTCT
The DNA here is from genome assembly GCF_001636545.1 of Kosmotoga arenicorallina S304. Classification (GTDB taxonomy): domain Bacteria; phylum Thermotogota; class Thermotogae; order Petrotogales; family Kosmotogaceae; genus Kosmotoga_B; species Kosmotoga_B arenicorallina. The sequence continues at coordinate 21,195 of NZ_JFHK01000003.1, forward strand.
CACATATTCACCCAGACCGGCGTCTTTTTCGTTTGAATTGTGAATTGTGTAGCAGAAGCCAAGATTCATACCAGAAGCCGGCTTTAAATTCAGGTATTTTACAGGAACTTTGAGTTCAAGGTCGTATCCATAGTCAGTCCTTTTTGTTGCGACTTGAATTTCAGGGGCAACATCGGAAATCTTTCCAGGATTAGCATCTTCATGTCTCACAATTTGCGGATTCCCTTCTGTATCAAAGGGCAATATGGCAAGTTTCATAATTCCCGCATCTGAACCTGCTCTTGATGGATCTATATAAAACTCTACGGAGTCTGTACGGTAGAACGCTCCCAGATCTGTGGGCTCTATATTTATGACGAGGTATTCGTCATAAACCTTTGCGGCCATATACAAATTTTCTGCATCCCACATTACATAGAAAGTGCTGTGAAGCACCTGCTTGGTTTTATCTACTTTCTTTATGCCTCCAGCCGGAACATTCATTTCTTCGTTCACAACGTAACCTTGAATACCTTCCCATTCATCGAGATTGCCATCAACCTTTACAGGCTCAGTAGCTTCAATAGCATATGCAACTTTTTCAGCAGGGGCACGCATGAGCTTTTCAAACTCTTCCTGATACCAGGGAGTTATAGCGTAATCCACTTCCTTCTCAACAAAACCAAGAGCTTTAAGGGAATCCTGAATGTATTCGCTTTTCATGAAATATTTCCATATCAATCCGCTACGATAGTTTTCAAGCATTAACACGATATCTCCAACGTCGATACCAACGAACTCCTTTGAAACCCAATTTGCATCGGCATTAAATCCGCTTACGAATCCATATTTCCCCCAGATAATAGGCCCATATTTTTCTAGCATGCCTCTAATTGCTGATATTGAAAGGTCAGGAGTAAACACTATGGAAGCAATTGATGCATAAGGGGCTATCGTTCCATCATGATTGTCTTCTGATGCACCGTATGCTTTGTAGCCATTAGGACCATCACAGGCGCTTAGTCCCCAAACATCAGCATCGTATGTTTCATAGTCAAACCTTTTCATAAAGGTGAAGAGCCAGTTATATCTGGTAGCAACTTCAGCGTTGTTGAAATAGTTTGCGTATTTATCTACTCTGTTCCTGAAATCTACCCATACATTAGGATACTGATAAACAAAAAGCGTTTCCTGGGGTAAAGATATGTAGGTATCATGCACTGGTCGATAAATTTTGTCCCAGGATTCTGGTGGAATGGGATAAGTTGGGGAACCCACCGCGAGTATATAAGCAAGAATACCCTCGTTAAAGGAATCCCAGCGAGCACCGAGAAATCCTCCTTCAGGTTTCCATCCCATTGAAAGAACCCCGTCATCTGTCAGCATCCATTGCCAGTTCACGTTCCTGTACAGCCGATCGGCCAATTCCTCTATTTCCGTCCCGGCGAAGTATTCTTTAACGAATAACACACCAGCCATCAGGAGTGCCGTATCAATAGATGAAAGTTCACAATCCCAGGCTCTTTTCCCGGTGTTCATGTCAACAAAATGATAGAAAAATCCATTTTTCCCTTCGACTTCTCCATCTGCAAAGGTCTTCAAAGTGGTAAGAACTCTTTTATATCCTTCTTCTCTACTTATCCAGCCATTTTCTATACCAACGGGTATAGCTGTAAGCCCGAATCCAACTGCAGCAATACTCGCTGGTGTGTCCTTTCTCGTTCTGTCTTTTATAAGCCCGTTTTCTGGATTGGCTTCATTCCAGAAATAATAGAAAGCTTTCTCCTCCACAGCCGCGAGCAATTCTTCATCATCAAGATTCAGCAGATCTTCCACTTCTTTCACAATGGCAGGGTCGGCCATCTTCATCCGATCCTCGAAAGTGAGTGTTTTCATAGTTTCTACATAAAGGCCATCTATATAAAAAGGCTCAGTAAGCGGAATTTTGTTTTTTTCCGCATCGAAACCCGCAAAAGCCAGATATACCATGTATTTGTTGTCGGGTTTGATTTCTTTCATGCTACCCGCAAGTTCAAAACTGATTTCATTCCAACCTGCTTTGGCTTCATCATTCGAAAAGACGCCACCTACCCATGCCCAACCTTCAGTAAGATCGGCCATACCAAAAAAGAACATGGTTGGAATGAGTTTTGTGCCTTCGGGAATATAAAGGTTCATCGTTATCTTGTTGCTTTGGCTCCATAGCTCTATCTTATCCTGAGGGATAGGCATAGCTACCTTTGTTTCCGGGGCCTCTCCTGATGGAATGACCTTCATTGAACCTGTACCCTGGATGACAAAATCTTCCGAAAGCTCAAAGGAAGCTCCTGTATTGTCATTGTTAAAAGTAGCCAGTTCTTCAGGAGCATCCATTGACCAGATATAGTTTCGAACGATTTCCTCTTTGACTTTAATAAAAAGGCCATCAATATTGAACGGCTCATTCAAAGGCACTTTGCTATTATCATCACCAATTGCAGCAAAGGCAAGGTATATGGTGTACTTGCCGCCTTCTTTTACCTTTTTCATGTTGTCTGACAAAGTAAAAACTATCTCATTCCAGCCTGGCACAGCTTTCGATTCTGAAAATACTCCATCAACCCATGCCCAGCCATCGCTAAGATCTGCCATTCCCATAAAGAACATTGATGGTAGCAGTTTTGTGTTTTCGGGAATGTAGAGATTGAGAATAATTTCCTCCGCATCAGCCCATTTTTTTAGCATGTCTTCTGGTATGTTAAGAGCCACTTTCGTTTCTGGAGCATTGCCGGAGGGAATTACTTTCATTGAAGCCATTCCTTGGATGAAGTTATTAGTGTCAAGCTCAAATACGGCTCCTGTGTTGTCGTTGCTAAACGTGGCAATCTCTTCCGCTGTATCCATGTTCCAGATATAAAGGCCTTTGGGAGCTTCAGCAGCTTGAACAGGTTCTTCAGTTACTTCAGGCTTTTCAACTGTCTTTTCGACAGCCAATGCTGGTTTAACAACATACAAGCCATCAACATAGAAGGAATCCTGGAGAGGGATCTTGTTGCCTTCTTCTTCTCTGAAAAAAGAAAGGTAAACCACATATTTGCCATTTGATTTTAGGTCTTTCATTTTGTCAGTGAAATCAAAAGTAATCCTGTTCCAGCCAGGTGCGATGCCATTTGTTGAAAAAACCCCGTCAACCCAATTCCAGCCGTCAGTGAGATCAGCCATGCCAAGAAAGAGTTTATTTGGTACGGATTTCGTGCCGTAAGGAATAAAGAGGTTCATGGTTACATTTTCAGCCTGTGCCCAATCGGCTATCTTTTCAGCTGGGATTTGCAAGGCCACTTTTGTTTCAGGCGCTTTCCCCGACGGCTTTACTTCCATAGATGCAACACCCTGTGCAACATACTTTCTCGATGCGCTAAATGCAGCTCCGGTATTGTCGTTGTTGAAAGTGGCGATCTCTTCCGCTGTATCCATGTTCCAGATGTAAGAATTTTCAGTGAGTTCGCCTGAATTTTCTGCGACAAGCGCATCAACATAGAAAGCACTTTCAAGGGGCGTTTTCGCACCTTCAGTTTCCTCGAAGAACGAGAAATACAACGTATATCTTCCATCTGACTTAATATTCTGCATAGGCTTGCTGAGCTTGTACAATAAGGTATTCCAGCCATCACTTACTTCAGTTTCGGAAAACACCCCATCAATCCATGCCCAGCCGTCTTTTACATCTGCCATACCCAGAAAGAATTTGTTGGGTTTTGTCTTAGCATTCGGATCAATAAATACAGATAATTTCATTACATCCTTGCCTGCCAGCTTCTCAAGAGACTCACCTTGAAGGGTTATGGCAATTTTTGTTTCAGGAGATTGTCCGCTTGGTAGCACTTTGACTGAATATTTTCCCGTCACAGCAAGGTTGCTGCTTTGAAGAAACAGTGCTCCTGTGTTGTCGTTACTGAGATGGCCAGTAACATCGAGCGGATCTACAAATTCAACAGCACCCATTGCCGTCAATGCTAGAATTAGAAAAAGAAAGATGTTGAACTTCAGATACTTCATGTGTACCCCTCCTTTTCAAATGTGGACTTCCACATCCACAATTTTTTTATCACTGTCATGAATAATGGTATTGCCGTCTATTTTTTCCCCACAAACAATGATTTCCCTTTTTTCTGTAGGTGTACGCTTTATGGCAATATTGTATTCTGTCCCTCTGAACCTGCGTTTTACTAACACCTGATCCCATTCTTTTGGAACCATTGGATTAATCTTCAGCCCTTCCCATGTTGGGATTATGCCCAGCACACCTTCTATACCAGCAATGAAATACCAGGCTGCTGAACCCGTATACCAGCTCCAACCACCTCTTCCGAAATAGGGGGAGTCAGGTCCATCAACATTACCGGGAGTAACATATGGTTCAACCATGTATTTGTCCGGCTCCATTCCTCTATATACGGGCATGAAACTTCGATAGATGTTGAAGGTATCAGGGTCTCCCATTTTTGCTGCTGCGAGCACAGCCCATGTACCTGCATGTGTATAAAGGCCACCGTTTTCGCGCGTGCCAGGGGCGTACCTCGTCAAATATCCAATTTCAGGATCGGGGACAGTATATGCCGGATAAAAAAGTATAGGTCCATATTCCCTGAAAAGGATTTCTTTGGCAGATGCGTAAGCAATCCTTTTCCTGTCATCAGGCGCAGTATCATTCAAAATTGCCCATGTTTGAGCATTTAAGAAAATCTTCCCTTCCAGGTTTTTTGAACTGCCTATGGGCTCACCGCTATCTTTATAAGCCCTTAGATACCACTTACCATCCCAACCGTGTTCATTTAACGCCCTTTTCAAACCTTCCGCTCTGGTAAAATAATTGCTCTTTCTTTCGAAATCTTTCATGACATCAGCCACAACTTCAAAATCCTTCAACACCCCATAGAGAAAATGGCCTACCCAGATGCTTTCACCTTTTCCTTCGGTTCCAACGGCGTTCATGCCATCATTCCAATCTCCATCCCCTATAAGAGGCAAATCATGGCTACCGAAACGCATTAGCATATTGTCAATGGCTTTTGTGCAATGTTCGTAAATCGTTCCTTCGCCCATATCGCAATAAGGAACTCTCTCCATCAGTAATTCAAAATTCCCCGTTTCCTTGAGATATCTGGCTGTTATAAAGGGCAGCCATAAAAGGTCATCGGAATATCCAGAGATATTGCCCTCCTCACTTATAGGATGCCACCAGTGGTAAACAATCCCTGATGAAAACTGATGGCGCGCATGCAGCTTTATTTGCTCACGAGTAAAATCGGGATTGAGATAGAGAAAAATCTGGCTATCCTGAAGTTGATCTCTGAAACCATAAGCTCCGCCGGTTTGATAATAGGCCGTTCTTCCCCATAGTCGTCCGGAAATCGCTTGATATTTGAGCCAAACATTATTCATAATATCAAAAGCCCTGTCGGGTGTTTCAACGGTGAATGTACCCAAAAGCTCCGTCCAAAATGATTTCACGCTCTCCAATTCTCTATTTACTGACTCTTCTGATGAAAACTTCACAAGTATTTCGCTAAGAGATTCATTCTGATTTATTGCACCCAGAAGGTAAATGATTGTTTTTTCCTCACCTGGCTTTAAAATAATTTCATGTTTGAGAGAAGCAATTGGGTCTTCCCAACTCCCGAAAGTTTTGTGAAGCTTGTCCAGGACAACAGCCTCAGGCCTTTTCAATTCACCGTACCTTCCAATAAAATTCTCTTTTGATCCATCGGCGCTATGTGGCGCCAGGTTTGATGCAAAGAAAGCCGTGTATTCCCAATCCCTGTTCCAGTGTTGGCCTTTCTTATTTACCAACTCCCAAAGCCTTTTGCGGGCGATTATGCAATTCATCTCTTCATCATACTTTGTCTCGATAAAACTCCTGTGAAATTCTCTGTGCCAATCAGGTGCAGCCCCAAGATTCCATTCAAGATAAGTAAAAAGAGAAAGCCTTCTTTCCGATTTGCTGTCATTTTTTAATGTGAGAGTCCAGATTTCAACAGGGTCTTTCCTGGCAACGAATATTCTCAATTTCGAAAATATATCGAAATATCGCGTTCTAAACTCTGAATACCCCAAACCGTGTGAAAGCTCAAACTGCTGTGGTGTTAAACAGACAGGTTTCCATGATGGAGACCAAAATTTACCCGAAAGGGCATCACGAATGTAAATATATTTACCCCAATTGTCTCTGATAATATCCTGGTTCCACCTTGTTATCCTGTTCAACGAAGCGTGGGTACGCCAGCTATACCCTGATCCTGTATTTGATACCACAACACCATAATCGCCATTAGAAATGACGTTAATCCACGGACGGGGTGTTTTTGGAGTTTTTATAATGTACTCCCGATAATCCTTTGAAAAATATCCATAACCATTGTCAAACATTTCTGTGCCTCCTTGTTAATTTAGCATGCTTCGTATGAAACCGGTTACATAATGTGCGAGAAAGCAATATCATTCAAACCTATTTTTAAAACAGCCGCATGATTCCCTTACAACAACATTCGTATGCAATTTGACTTTCATAGGCGCTTTATGACCATTATCTGAAAGCCTATCCATTATTAATCTTGCTGCAGTTCTGCCAATATCATACATAGGCTGCCTTACTGTGGTAAGAGCGGGATTTATGTGCTCTGCCCAGGGCGCGTCATCAAATCCAACAATAGCTGGCATATCAGATAGCGAATATCCGAGCTGCTTGGCTTTGTGGATTATTCCAAGCGCCATTTCATCATTTGAGGCAAAAATGGCTTCCGGCTTAGCAGAAAATATTGATTCAGCAACCATTTCGGCTCCTTCTCTTGTGAAATTACCGCAAAACACAAGTTCATCATCACACTTTATACCCCATTCGGTAAGGGATTTTCTGTATCCTTTAAATCTCTCCATGCCATGGTAACTATCAAGCGGTCCTCTTACAAATGCAACTTTTCTGAAGCCATGCGTTTCCAACAGGTGAAGCATCATAAGACGACTCCCTGTTTCATTATCTGCTGAAACAGTGTCTATCGGAATTTTCTGATATTCTCTCCCCAAATACACACAGGGCTTCTTTATCCTTGCCATTTGTTGCACAAAGGGTTCATCTGCTTCCGGATCGAAAACGATGAGTCCATCCACACGCTTTTCTTCGAGTAGTGATTTGTATTTTTTGCGAGTTTCGTTCTTGTTCTTTGATGCCTCAAAAGTCATTAGAAGCATGTAATATCCATCAAAGGCAAGAACATCTTCAATACCGCGTATCACTTCCATGTAAAAGGGCCCTGATGTTGAGGGAAGCACAAGACCTATCGTTCTGGTCATGCTCTTGCTGAGATTAACAGCCCGAGCATCGGGCACAAAGTTAAACTCCCTTACGATTTTCATAACTTTCTCACGGGTATTTTCAGAAACATACCCGCTGCTATTTAAAACTCTTGATACTGTAGCTTTGGATACACCAGCAAGCTCTGCAATTTTTGCCATCGTTATCCTCAAAGAATCACCCCGTATGAAACCGGTTACACACAAATAATACCACCAACAACTTTCCAAACAAAACCCTTTCTTCGATTATTATCAAAGAAAATCAGCCTTTATGGGGAAACAGACCTCATTAAATGAAAAAAGCAGGAAAATCCTCTTCCGAAGAATCTCTTTAATGGCAGTTCACGAGTTTTTGAATTTAACAGCCTTTGCGATCTAGAAAGACAAACGCATATTAATGCAATTTATCATAATGAGCTTCGATCAATCCCCTCTTGTATTCAAGCATCGGTTTGATTTCTTTTGCACTTGGTTTGTAGTTTTCATTTATTAGCACACCAAAGGTAAAGTTCGCCAATGATTGACCTCCATCTGAAACGTAGACGGCCAAAGCTAAGCCTTCATCGGGATCCCCTCCACTGTAACCGTAATACCCGTATAAATCTCCATAACTTAAATCGCCATCGTGATCAAAATCCTGCCATGCAAAGACATAGGACTCCGAATAAGTAACTGGCAACACGTAAGAACCGTCATCATTCACCAGGGAATAGTTATCAAGATTCCCTTTTTTGTTCGTACTGAACACTATTAAAGGCTCCCAATTATTGTAATATGTTACTGCTTCATATGCATCTATCAAACCATAACCATAGTAGTTGTCGAATCCTACACTTCCCAAATCTGTTGCGGTGTTTCGAAGTATCGATCTTATAGTTTCTACACCCACGATTCCATTTGAGATCATCAGGGCTATTACCCCGGTAACATGAGGAGCTGCCATTGATGTTCCATGAAGAAAAACATATGGATGAGCATAGTTATCATCAATGCTCCAGCTCGTACTTAGCACTCCATCTGAATATCCATCTCCATTCTGGTCAACGGTGAGATCACCTCCCGGAGCCACAAAATCAAGGGCTGGTCCAAAATTTGAATAATAAGACCTTGTCAAATCATACCTTACTGCTCCTATGGCAAAGGTGGTTGAATACTGTGCGGGATATAAAAGGCTGGAATTGTCATTTCCCGCTGAAGCAACAATTATTGTGTCATTGTAATAAGCATAATCGCACGCATCTTCCATTACAGTACTCGGTGAAGACCCTCCAAGACTCATATTTATAACCTTTGCGCCATGCTCGACAGCGTATATTATTCCCTGAGCAACCTGAAAATTTGAGCCACCTGAAGGTCCAAGAACCCTTACTGGAAGAACCTTAATGTTTGAAAGCCCACCCCAAGTTACGCCTGCAACTCCAAGGCTATTATTCGTGAAGGCAGCTATTGTACCTGTAACATGCGTTCCGTGACTCCACTCAGAAGGAGCACCCGGATCTCCCGGATCTGATGGATTGCCATCATTATCGATGAAATCATAACCATTTAAGAATATGCTGTTCAGGTCCGGATGGTCAAAGCGAACGCCCGTATCAAGAACAGCTACAACCACATCAACACTCCCTTTTGTGGTATTCCACGCCTGAGGAAGATTTATGGCTGCATAATGCCACTGTAAATTGTAATATGTATCATTTGGCGCAATGGTGCTTGCAATTTCAGGGGATATCATTTCAAGGGGTTTGCAAATACCATTTCTTTCGATGTTTATTATCCAGGGATATGCCTTCAACTTTTCTTTAAGGTCCTCTGGAGATAACTTAGATTCAATCAACATATACTTGAGAGAACCGTCTGCCGTGGACAAAGTGCTTTTTACAGACAAAGATTCATACCATGCTTCAGCTTCTAAGGCAGCTTTCATCTCGCTCATGTTATGATCGACATCCAGTTTTATAATATATTCACCCACTACGTGTTCATTTGCTTGTTCATAAGAAACATCTGCAGAGCCATAAGGGATACTTTCAGAAGAGCTCACAACGTATCCATCGTAGGGGGTGATTTTGCCATATATTTCTCCGGTAATTCTCGGGATAAGGGGAATACAACTCACGATTAAAAGCAGAAATGAAAAAATGATAATAAGTTTTGTCAATTTTCTCCTCATCTTTCTCACATCCTTATATGAAATAACAACCGGGTTTCCAGTTTACGCACCTGCTTGCGTTTTCCAAGGAAAGCCAGTAAATAAGATTTGGGCTCTAAATCCGTAACAATTTTTCCGAGAACCAAGATATGTTGATTTTGCTAAAAGACTGAAAATTTGCTTTGCAAGGGAGCAAATACTGATGTCAAATATATTGAGGCATTCTTTAAGGGGAGCACTGTGAAAGCAAGGCTTTTTCACAAAAAAACAGAATGCTTCATTTGAAGAACTTTTATGACTATACAAAGCTACCATTAAAGACGTTGAATTTGCACGTGTAATCTCTAAATACAAATTCCACTCAAGTGCAAAACTTGAATTGTTTGAATTTTATTTTATCATGATTTTCCTTTCGCCAATAGTAAATTTTAGACTCTGCTCAGAAAAAAGCTCTAAAAATCTGAATCAAAATATATACTCTATCCGTCTTTTAAATACGACTCGATAAGTTTTATGGTGTTTTCAAGCGCTTTGTAATGTGTCCTTTCATATCCGTGTGAAGCTTCCACTCCGGGTCCGATGAGCCCAAATGTAACATCGTATCCTGCTATCAACGAAGCCTCCACATCGGAACCATAGAAGGGGTATATGTCAACCGAATAATCGACCCCTGCCTTTCTGGCTTTTTCCACTAATCTCTTCACAAGCCTTCTGTCATAAGGCCCACCAGAGTCTTTAGCGCAGATCGAGACCACATATTCATCTGTACTGAGTGTATCACCAACAGCCCCCATATCCACTGAAATAACCTCAACAGAATCAGAAGGAATGCCGCTGGAAGCACCATGCCCCACTTCTTCGTAATTTGAAAAGAAAAGATAGGTTTTTCTTGAAAGCCTTAACTTGCCTTCGCTGACATCTTTCGCCACAGCAAGGAGGATCGCCACACTGGCTTTATCGTCAAGATGCCTTGTTTTTATAAAACCGTTTTCCGTAACCACGACTCTTGGGTCAAAGGAGATAAAATCCCCGGCTTCTATGCCGAGTTTTTCAAGGTCTTCACGGTTTTTTACTATTTCATCCAGCCGGACTTCCATATTAGAGGGTTTTCTTTCAATCTTTCTTGCATTTTCAAATACATGAACCGAAGGCGCCACGGTTTGAATTGTTCCCGTATATACTTTGCCATTCTTAGTATGGACTTCGCAGTTTTCACCTTCAATGCTGTTCATCATATAACCGCCTATGGGGGTTATTTCTACCCTTCCGTTCGATTTAAGGGATTTTACCATGGCACCCAGTGTATCCACATGAGCTGCGAAGGTAACGGGGTTTCCCTCTCCACCAATACAAACATAGCATGCGCCTTTATTGGTGTACTTTGGTTCAAAACCCAACCTCGAAAGTTCTTTGCCAAGATATTCAATAGCTTTTTCAGTGAAACCAGATGGGCTGGGAATTTTTACCAAATCCACCAGTTTTTCAACTACATACTCTTTCCCATAGTTCATATATCCACCGTCCTTTGTCACGAATTTTGTGGCATAACCATTTGAAGTATATCAGCTATCTGTTTTTTACTCGGGCGGATTTTTTAAAGAATTTTCGCGATGAAATCTCAAAAGCTGATAAAATAATAACATGACACGAAAAACATCTATTTTTCTCATTATTTCATACTTTGTTTTCCTTTTGTTTCTGTATTTCATGCCCTTTAGCCTTTCAGGCAATGGCCGCAATTCAGATAAACTCGTTCACTTTTTCATTTTTGCCTGTGGGGGCTTGTTGCTTGTTGTTATCGAGAATTCCGGCAACAAGAAAATGCTCGTTTTTCTGGGTGGCGCGATTTTTCTTTCCGCTTTTGCCCTTGAACCGATACAGGGGCTGTTGAAATACAGGGTATGTGATGTAAAGGACGCTTTCTCAAATTTCATCGGGTTAGGGACTGTATTGCTTGGATACCAATTTCTTAAAGTAGCAAAACGCTTTCTTGTTTTTTCATTGATTATACTGATACCTTTCTATCTCTTTTTTTCCTTTGTCCAGTTGCGTGGAGTATTCAAAGAAAGTTTTGGAATCCCTTCACACCTGTTTCTCGATTTATTGTTATATTTCTCCATAACATACTTAGTGCTGATTATTGGCATGACACATAAAATCAAAGCTGTTTTCTGGGTTTTTTTTATACAAATACTGATGCTTCCCCTCATAATAAATTATCTACCCTTTGACACGGAATACTCAGTTTCATATCCTGTGTTCTCTTATTCTGGAACCGCGGTTGCGGCTTTTTTGTTCTTCTTTCTGAAAAAACGCAAAGTACGGAATTAGATATTCTTCTATAACGAGGTTTTGCATTCTGATCACCTGTATGATACAATGTGACCGTTAAGTCATATGACCATACGGTCATTTGGAGGTGTACAAATGCCAAAGAAAACCTTTTTTAACTTGCCTCAAAGAAAGCGTGAAAGGATTATCAAAAGCGCATTGGACCTCTTTGCTTCAAACCCTTATCACGCGGTTAGCGTAAACCGCCTTGTTAAAGCAGCAGGTATTCCAAAAGGAAGCTTTTATCAGTATTTCCAAGATAAAAAAGACCTTTTTCATTATCTCATTCAGTTGATATATGTTGACAAAGTCAAAAGGCTTCGTGAGGTATTAACAAGCACTTCCAATCTCTTTGAAATTCTAAGGGCTATGACCTATGAAGCTGTGGAATTTGCAAGGGAAAATCCTGAATATACAGCCATTGCAAACAGACTAATGATAGACCCTGAACTCAAAAGAGAAATTCTACATGATTTTACGCAAGATGGCAATGGGTTCTTGGAAGAACTCATCCTTCGCAGCTATGAAAAAGGCGAGCTTGATACAGATCTTGAACCCGAAGTGCTCGCACGCATTATCACCTCTGTTTTTCAGGCAATGGGAGATTACATTTATGAAAAGTCAAGAGATCTAAGCGCAGAAAAATCGAAAGAGCTGTTCATTAAGGTAATTAACCTTCTCGAACACGGATTGAAAGGATGTGGGAAAGATGATTAATGTTGAAAATCTCTTCTATTCTTACACTAATGATGAAAGATACGCGGTAGAAGGAATAAGTTTCCAGATCAATGAAGGCGAAATTTTCGGTTTTCTGGGCCCTAACGGAGCGGGAAAATCAACGACCCAGAAAATTCTAACGGGACTGCTTCCTGTCCAGAAGGGGAAAGTAGTAGTATCAGGCGAAGATATCAGGAAAGTTTCAGGAAGCTTTTACAACATGATCGGGGTTTCTTTTGAACAGCCAAATGTGTATATGAAGCTTACCGGATACGAAAATTTGAAGTTTTTTGCAAGCATGTTCGATGTGCCTACGGAAGACCCTTACGAATTGCTAAGGTTAGTCGGGCTCGAAGAGGCCGCTCACGATAAAACAAAGACGTACTCAAAAGGGATGCTTCAGAGGTTGGTTTTCGCGAGGTCTCTTATAAACCGCCCCAAAATATGGTTCCTCGATGAACCCGTATCGGGGCTTGACCCAGCCACCGCTTCGCAGATAAAGGAGCTCATCAAGCATAAAAAAGAGGAAGGGGTGACCATTTTTCTCACCACGCACAATATGCACGTGGCGGAAGAGCTTTGCGACAGGGTGGCATTTATCAATGCTGGCAAGATCGTCCTGATAGACACTCCGCGAAATTTGAAGCTTAGATACGGAAAAAAGCTCGTCGAAGTAGAATACAGGTCTGACGGTAAAATAGAAAGAGAGCTTCTTTCAATGACCGAAGCCGATGACATAGAGAGAATAAACAAACTCATAAGCTCGGGAAAAATGGAAACCATCCACAGCATGGAAGCCTCCCTTGAAGACATATTCATCAAGGTAACAGGCAGGGGGCTGGTATGATGTTCAAACGCATTCTGGCTAATGTAATCAAGGATGTAAAGCTGGGCTGGCGCAGTTATTTTTTTCTGATAGTTATAGGTGTTGCCCTTGGTTATTTTCTGATTATTAGCTTTGTGTTGCCCGAAAGCGTCGAAGAAGGCCTTAAACTGGTTCTTTATGATGAAGCGGGCACCATTTATATCCCGCAATCTGAAAACCTTATCATTGCAGAAAACAGGGAAGATCTTGAAAACGAAATGGGGAAAGACTTCAACATAATCGGCGTAATAATCAAAGCATCAGGGGATCCGGGGGTAGAATTGGTTTTTCAGGGATATGAAAGCGAAAGGACAAAAGAAATCGTTAGGCTAATGCTTTCTAAACTGTTTACAGGCGATATAGGAATCGATGAAGATATCACCATGGAAACCCTTAATCCGGAGATTTCCATAAAAGTCCCTATGAACAAGTGGTTTCTTCCAGTGCTTCTCTTGATGGAAGCCGTCTTGCTGGGGGTAGTGCTTGTTTTTGCGATGTCTATCAGCGAAAAAACTGAAAAAACGCAGACAGCTTACATGGTCACCCCCGGCAGGGCTCTGGAAAACCTCATTGGAAAAATCGTTCTCTTTGAGATTCTCGGCTTGCTTTTCACTTATATTCTAACGCCTCTCGTGGTAGGAACCGATGCTAATTATCCGTTCCTCACTCTGGTAGTAATAGTTGGAAGCTTTTTTGCCACTTCCTTTGCGCTCATTTTCGCTACCTTTTACGACAATATGTCCCAGGCGCTTTTTCCCATGATGGCCGCAGCTCTATTTTTCGCTTTGCCTGTGGTGAGTTATATCTTTCCAGCCTTTACGCCTATGGTTATCCGTTTGATACCAACATATCCTATCCTGATAACCTTAAAAGAAGCCGCTTTTCCGGGTTATGTAGGTTCATTAAGCTTGCCCCTTCTCCTGTATCCACTTGTTATGGGAGCGATTTCGCTATGGCTGGCAACAGTGCTTTACCTAAAAAACGCGAGGAAAGGGTGAGAGAGGATTATGAAAAGGTTAATAAGGATCTTTGAGCGAGATTTGAAGAACAGCGTCAGGGACAGTATGCTCCTTTATATCTTAATTGCTCCTATATTGCTCGCGGTGTTGCTCAGGGCTTTTATTCCCGCTGTAAGAGACCTATCCATAGAATTTGGCGCGGTTGAGCCCCTGAACCAGACACTTGTGGAAAGAATCGAAAAATTTGCCCCGGTCACCTTTTTTAGCAGTACCGGAAAACTTATGGAACGCATTGAAGGGTATGATGATTTTCTTGGTATTCGCATGGAAAAAGGAAAACTGATACTCATTGCCCAGGGAAACGAACCCGAAGAATATCTTTCTCTTGCATCGGAGATATTATCCTATTCCCTTAATCCATCAGGGAAGCTTTTATCTTTTACCGAAAGCGAACTTGGAAGAAAGCTCCCTCCTCTTTCCTTATATGGCTTTGTCCTGGTTATAATAGGGTCATTCCTTTTTGGAGGTATGATTATAGGTTTTAATATTATAGAGGAAAAAGAGGAAGAAACGCTGAAAGCACTTCAGGTAACGCCTATGGGCACTTTGGATTTCATCGCCGGTAGAAGTTTGATAGGCTTTTTAGCACCTATTTTTCACGCTTTTGTGGTAGTGTGGATACTTGGGATTTCTGAATTTAACCCACTGATGCTTTTTATACTCACTATCTCTGGTTCTGTGATAGGAGTAGTCTTTGGATTCTGGATTGGAGTCATCAGCACTAACCAGATGAATGGCATAGCGAACATGAAAATAAGCTTTTCCGTGCTTGTGCTTCCGGTATTTCTCGCTATGACTTTACCCGAAAAGAGCCACATTTTTCTGTATTGGGCTCCTACATACTGGACCTTCATTTCGGTGAAAAACCTGCTGCTGCAGTTGCAAACCTGGCCCGGCCTGTTAAAAGATATCACTTTAATCATAGCCACTTCCATGCTTTTTGTCCTGGCAACCTTTAAAAAAATAAAAGCAGGTCTTTTATCTTAGGCGATTGAAATAAATTTATGTTTAAACAATTAAAATACATTAATTGTTCATTGCATTCGTGCAACAAATTGCCGTTGGCTGTTTTTCGGGGAGTTGTTTGTTATAAAATTCATATGATGAATCATATCAATAGTTTGATACGAAAATCTATACCATATATTAAAAACAAGCAATGGGGAGGAGTAATTACGTGGAGAGAAAATTTCACAAAGATAGCTCACAAAATCCTTCCAAAGGCTTTGCTCCGAAGAATGATATATCCCAAAGCGAGTTCTCTGATTACAAAAATATGCTGAAAAGCCCCGAAAAATTCTACCGACTCGTTCACGATGCGATAGACCTTTCTCTTTTTGAGCTTGAACTTCCAGAAGGCAGAATTTCCATTACGCCGGATCTTTTCAGAAAATGTGGGTACAACTATGGGGAGATCCCAGAAGATCTTGATTCTTTAAAAAAACTCATTCACCCAAAAGAAATCCCGTTGATAGATAAAACTATCGAAGAGCTTCAAAATGGCAAACCCAGCGCACGAATTGAAGTGAGGTTCAAAGCCCGTGACAATTCCTGGAGATGGTCAAGGGTTTTTCTTTGGGTGGAGAAAAGAGATCCATCCAGCAATTCATTAAAGCTGGAAGGTATAATTCTTGATATCACACCTTTGAAAGAAAGAGAAAAACTTCTGGAAGCCAGAGAAAGATATATCCAAAGCATGCTCAATGCGCTTCCAGATATGATGTTTGTAATTTCAAAAGAAGGAGTTTACCTTGATTTCAGAGTAATCGAAAGCTCGAAACTTGCCTTCTCTCCGGACGAAATAGTTGGAAGCAAGATAGACGATGCAGGTTTTTTCCTGGATGATCTCAAAAAGTTGAAAAGTGCGATTAGCAGGGCATGTGAAACCGGGGAACTGCAAATTGTGGATTACTGGCTAACGACCAAAGCTGGCAAAGGATATTATGAAGCCAGGATAAGCCCAATTGATAATCGAAAAGTTCTTTTAATAGTGAGAGACTTTACCCAGCAAAAAAAAGCCCAACAAAAGCTCGCAAAATTGAACAAGCTTAGAAAGCTCATTATCGAAAGTATAAACGACACGTTGTCAGCTCCTGTGGAAGCGAATCCTTATCAGCTTTTTCTGGAAAAGATGTTCGCCACCATTCCGGAAATTGGTAAAGCAACGCTGTTTCTAAAGAAAGATGAAAAGCTCGAAATCGTTGCTTCTACCAGTATTAAAAAAGCTGTGGGCCTATCTTTGCCTTATGAGGTTTCAAATGCCTACAATGGCATTGAACCGGCAATGTTTGAGTTCGCTGAAATAGAGCGTTATTTACCGTATGGCTTCACTTCAACTCTCAAAAGCAAAGGACTCGTGCCTGCTGAAAAGCTTTTACTAGTTCCCATATTAACTGAAGGGAACAGGGTAGGCTTCCTTGTCCGGCGAACGAAAAAAGGAGAAGCGCTCGACGAAGAGTTGAAAGAGATTCTTGTTCTCATCTCATCACAGATCTCGACGATTTATAAAAGGCTTCAACTGGAGGAAAATCTCAGAAAAGAACAAAAAAAATACAAGTACCTGGCTACTCACGACATCTTAACAAGGTTGCCTAACCGAAGAAAGCTGGAAGAGCGTTTTGAAAGGCTAAAGCTTTCCCATGGCCGTTTTGCTTTTGTATATCTCTCTTTAACCAAATTCAGGAGGATAAATGGAGCCTTTGGCCACATGTTTGGAGACGCCATCCTTGTAGATGTTGCCGAAAGGCTTGTAAAACTCTTTGGCAGCAAAAAAAGAATTTGCCGGCTGGAAGGAGCCAATTTTTTCTTGATGTTCCCAATAACCAGCAGAAAACAAATAGAGGAAATCACCAAAAAAATAAAAACAGCCTTTGCCATACCTTTCAGAATCATGGACATAGGAATAACACTGAACCCTTTTATGGGAATTGCTTTATATCCTGAAAATGGCTTATCTTTCGCAGAACTCATTCAAAACGCTGAGATAGCAGCCCATACAGCCGAAAAAGAGGGAAAGGAGCTTTTCTATTTCGATGAATCAGCGGGTATTGATTTAAGCCGAAGAATCTTCATTGAACAGGAGTTAAGAAGAGTATTGAACGGTGAAGAACAAGGGCTTGCTCTTAATTATCAGCCAATAGTGAACCTTACCACGGGTAAAGTAGCATCTCTTGAAGCCCTCACAAGATGGAACCATCCAGAAGCCGGATATATTAGTCCTGACGTTTTCATAGAGATCGCGGAAGAATCCGGCTTGATACACTTGCTTGGCAAAAAAGTGCTTGATATAGCCTGCGGACAGGCAAGAAAGTGGCTCGAAAAAGGGATACAGGTTCCTATATTCATCAACCTCTCTGCACTGGAGCTTCATAGAGATGATATCGTCTCACAGATAAGCAAAAGCCTTGAGAAGTACAATATACCGGGAACCACGTTGGGCATAGAGGTTACCGAGAGTGCTCTGGTAAAAGATCCTGAAAGCGCGATCCGAAAAATAGAAGCGTTGAGGAAAATGGGGGTATCAATTGCAATTGACGATTTCGGTACAGGTTATTCTTCCCTTAATTATCTCAGGTTTATGTCTATAAACCATCTGAAAATTGATTTGTCCTTTGTAAACGATCTTAAAGAGAAAATCAAAGACAGTTCTAAAACAGTTACCATTATCAAATCAATCATTGCCCTTGCCAACAGCCTTGGCTTTTCTGTTGTGGCAGAAGGTATTGAAACAGATTTCCAAAGGCAGTTCCTCAAAAAGCTCGGTTGTGATTACGGGCAGGGTTATCTATTCTGCAAACCCGCTGAGGCAAGAGCAATAGAAAAACTCCTCACAAATGAATTTCGTTCAGAAAACCCGATAATTTCCTGAACTTCCTGTGCCCTTCCAGATTGTTCAAACTTACTCAGGCGAAGTTACTATCAACTCGTTCTTATAGCTTTTCGCAGATCTCATTCCATCCTGTTCAGAAAGGAGTACAAGCTCAAGCTCATATTCGCCCTCTAAAAGCTCGGGAAGTTTAAGCATTACGGCAGGATAGGTCAGTACCTGTGTTACAAAAGCACCCTTTGGCGGATAGGTTAGCGTTGCTTCCATGGTGATCTTATGCTTATACAGGTTCACTTTTCCAACCTCAAGAGAATAGCCACCGGTAGGTTTTTCGCCAGCTGAAACTATCAGAAATATTCTGTTTCCCGGAAGCTTTTCAGAGAAATCCCAGCTATTACCTTCAACCGAAACTGGAAAAACGCCTGCTTCCTTTATGGCATCAATGGGAAATTTAACAACTTCAAAGGGAAGCTTTACGCTCACAAGCTCTGATATATCCACCAAAACCCCCATCACTTCAACGGTCTTAATGTCCTTGGAAAGCAAAAGCAATCGAGGTTCTAAAGTTAGATAGCTGCCATTTCTTTTCAGAGATAGCGTTTTCTCAAAATTCGTATCCCGCCCTACCAATTTCAGCGTGGTTTCTCCACTGTGAATTTCGGAGTTGGGTAAAAAAAGCCAGCCTTTGAGAATAAAAACATACAAGTTTTCTTCCGGACATGATAAATCAAGGATCTGGATGTTCGCGGTTCTCGAGCCAAAATGTTCATAAAGGCTGTCATCGCATGGCATTTTCACGGGCATAACTATTACCCCTTCGACAGCTTGCACTCCCATCGATATCAGAAGCAAAAGCAATGAAAAAAGAACTGTTCTTTTCATATGGTCACCTCGAGATTTTGAGTTCCAATTCAGGGGTCTCTTCCACGATCTGAATCAGTGGTGAAATTGGTTCTCCAAAGAACACAGAATTCAAGAAATACAGTTCGGCAAGGTCTATCAGATGAAGGGCGTTCTTTTTGTTCATGAATTTTCCAGTTTCCCCGAAGAAATATGAAAGCGGGGATAGTTGCCTGACCATGGCAAAATCCACGTGCTTTGTCCCCTGTACACTCATGTAATATGACGGCGAATTTGTGTTCTCATGAATCATGGCAATTTTTTCATGCCTTGGACCCGCTGTTCCCCACTCTTCAGACTCGATTAAAAAAACGGGCATAGAAAGGCCATTTTCAAGCTCTTCAGGAGGAAACGGTGTAGTGGTGGGATCAGCAAGTATTACTGCAGATAACCTATTCCCATAATTTAGAGCGTATTCCAGCGCGACAGCACCGCCACCCGAGTGTCCATAAAGAGTAACGCGGTTAAGATCTATTTTGCCGTAAAATTCTGATGTTCCATCGTTGTCTAATTCTTGCAACAGTGTAAAGATATAGTCAATGTCTTTTGCGAGATATGAGGCAAGGAGATCCACAGCTTCTTCCATGCTCATATTTGTAAGTTTCTCTGGCAGATCGGTTCCTAAGAAGTAGTAAGTACTCCCATCTGAGAAAGTCACAACTGTGCACGCTCCTGGATGCTCTACCGCTACGACAAGATATCCATAGCTCGCGAGAAGTTCAGCCAGAGAGGTATGCAGTTCACTTATAGAAGACCAGCCGGGCAAAATTATGATAACAGGGTATTTTTCATCGAGTTTAGCAGGCTTTGCATTAATATAAGAATTTGCCTTCACCTGATATAAGTGCTTAAAAAGGACTGCCGGATAGCCGGCTACAATTTCAAAGCCTTCATAAAGGCGAGGGTCATTGTCTATCCAGCTTTTCCTTTTGCATCCAGTTATATCTCCAGCTGGATACCACATATCCAACCTGATTTTATCGGCGTCCTTGTAATTTATTTCTTCGACGGCGATGGGAGATGGATTGGTAATTTCGAATGTTCTGAAGCCAACATTATTTGGACCGTCAGGTGGTGCTATGGGTGAAATCGGAAAAAGATATATCAAAATGGCAAAAATGATCGAAGACAATCCGATCAATAAGGCAGGTGAAACCCCTCCAGTATTTCTATTCATCTGATTCCCTCCATAATGCCTACCATGAAGAGCATCTCTTAAAAGAAGCAGGAACATAAACGTTTTCTTCGACATTAATCATAGGCAAGCAACGTCCTTTTTCAAGCAAAAATGGATATACTTCAATTCCTATCGCTTTTCCCTGAGAATCAAGAAAAACCTTGGCTGCGGCTGTAGTGCGGGTGTATGACTGTTTCATTCCTGTGATCCAGTTTCCGAGAGAATAAAAAATCAAACCTGTATGTCCCTTTTTATCCATATAATGTTCAAAATCTTGAAGAACATGTGGGTGGTGGCCAACTATCATATCAGCACCCGCTTCAACAAGCTTATGAGCAATAAATATCTGGTTATCCGTAGGAGTGAACTCATACTCAAAGCCCCAGTGAAGAACGACTATAACGATATCCGCTTGCTCATTCATTTCCTGAATCAGTGAAATCAGGGGGGCGATTTCATCTTCAATATTCCAAGGACGGTTAAGCCTTATTTTGTTGACAATCCAGTCTCCCGCATCTTCCATAGCATTTGTGGAATAAGTAAACCCGGTCACTGCTATCTTAACACCATTACGTTCCAAAACAATGTATTTTTTTGAGTTCAACTCAACGCCCACGAAAGGGATTTTGTGCGCATTTAAGAGTTCAATCGTTGAGTATAATCCTTCCATACCCTGGTCAAGACAATGGTTATTGGCTATATTCAGCAAATCTGGCTGCAAAGGCATAACCGCTTTTTCGAAAAATTCCACAGTACCATTAAAGTGAGGAAAACCTGATGGAGGTTTTGAAGAGTTTACCGGAAATTCCAGATTGGCTATTGTAAAGTCTGACTCTTTTAATCTCTCAGGATATTCCTGGTATATCTCATCCTTTATATTTACGGTAAACATGATATCGCCTAAAAGCGTGAAGCTAATCGGAGTAGAGTCTCTCGAAGGATTTTCCTTAATAAGGTAGTTAGAAAATTCTTCGGGAAGTTTACCAACCACAGGCCCAA
Source organism: Kosmotoga arenicorallina S304 (assembly GCF_001636545.1). Classification (GTDB taxonomy): domain Bacteria; phylum Thermotogota; class Thermotogae; order Petrotogales; family Kosmotogaceae; genus Kosmotoga_B; species Kosmotoga_B arenicorallina. Next base: position 42,486 of record NZ_JFHK01000003.1, read on the forward strand.
AAGAGAGTTTATAGATATACGAAAGAACATCCGCAACAGTGAAGTGCTCAAGGCTACCTTCCCTTGGAAGGGTACACCCGGAGAGAGTAAACATTAAGATTAAAATTACAAGTATTAATGTGAAACTCTTCATATTCCCCTCCTTTTCAGCCTATTTTTTAATTTCCTCTTCCTCAATTGTATCTTCAACTTTGACAGGTTCGAGAAGCCTCATGCGTTTTCGCGCTTCTCTTATTCCAAGTTTTCTGAGGACATATTTTCCCAGGGCATACTCGAAGGGAAGCCAGGTTACATGTCCCACAGGCACGATATACTTCTGGGGTTTTCCAAGCAATTTCCAGAGTAATTTTCGACTTTGCTTCGGAAGTGCTCTATCAAAAAGCGCCTCGATCATGGTTACCTTATCAGCTTGAACAAACTTCGCGTAAGCCAGGGGATCCACTTTGAACAAAGGGTGAACATCAGAGGCCAGCAGTTCCGAAACTGAAGAAAAATGCTCCAATTGTTCTATATCTTTGTCAAAAGTGTGAATAAGCCTTTCCCTTTCATCGAGAAAGCCCTTTTTCCCCTCGCCCCTTTTGAATCCCCTTCTGGCAAAGGCAATAGTAGGCGATTCCCAGAATATCCTTGCCATGTGCCCACCCACTGTCATCAGTATGGTATGGTTGACCCTTTCTTTTTCTAAGGCACCGATAATAACCGAAACCATTCCACCAAGGCAATAACCAAGAACACAGTTGTTTTCTTGCCAGACACCTTCCTGTTCCAATAAATCCAGTGTTGAACGTGTATCAACAACAGCGTGCTCCCACATTGTTATCAACCTGTCAAGATCTGTTGAAAAATAGTCTTTTCCGCTGACTGACTGGTTAACCGTCCTGGTGAAATTTCCCGGCAGTATCATCACCGAAGCTTGAAGTCCTGCACTTGCCAGATGGCTACCCATCCAAAAGAGAAAGGGAATGTTCAAAGATCCAAGACCATGAAGGATGAGTATGCTGCCAACGGTGTCTTCTTTTGGTGTGAAATGATATATTTCAACATTTTCTGTTCCCTTCAAGGCTTTTTCATACAGTGTTTTATACTTGATTATTGAGCACCTGTAATGCCTGCCTTTAAAAACATAACCACTGGAAAAGTCTATCTTTCTTTTCACATAATCGAATTTTACATCCAAATCCATCACCCCCGTCACAGATGTGAACGCAGGAATCGAACCGTTTTTTCAATAAGCTGTATCGTTTTGGAAGTTTTCAGCTCGAATTCAAAAGCATGGTCGGCTCTATTGTAAATCTCAAGGTAGGCTTCAACATGATTTTTTAGAAGCTTTTCGAAGAATTTTACTGAAGAATCCACTGGAACTACTTTATCGTTGCTTCCATGAACGAGAAAAACCGGTATCATTTTTTCAGATACCCATGTTATTGGAGAATAGCGAATGTAATCTTCTTCATTTCGTGCCGGCAATCCTTTGAGCGTTGTTGATACCGCAAAGCGCGCAAAAAGCGATTCTACCTTATCATCCCACAGATCCATGAGATCTGAGGGGGCATACCATGCCACAACACATTTAATGCCTTTCATTTCGTCCTGGTTGTCATGATAAGAATGATAGGTAGCATGTTGAAGCGCAAGATGCCCACCGGCTGAAAGGCCCATCAGTGCTATCCTTTCTTGATCTAGACTCAATTTTTCCGCCTTTCTCCTAACAAAATTCAAAGCATCTGAATAGTCTTTCAGGATATCGTCGATGTGTGAAACAATGCCAAAGCGGTAATCAATACTAACAACGGCAAATCCCCTCGAAGCAAGATATTTACACCAGGAAATGTTGTTTGCCTGCTTCCTGAAACCGCTTACCCAGCCACCGCCATGTGCAAAAAAAACAATTGGGTATTTCTTGTCTGCTGATGTAGTGTGATCTTTTGGATAGAAAATATCCAGCTTCAAATTCGTATTTCCGCTGCGTTTATAAACAAGGCTTTCTGGCTTATCCAGGGAACTTTCAGGGACATCAAGGGGTAATTTGCCAAGTAAAGCGCGATACAATGTTTTTATGTTCAGAACGAGAATGGCTAAAAAAACAATTGCCCAACTCCACACAAAGCCTATCACTAACAAAGCAAAAGCAAAGGTAATTTTTAGAAATCGCTTCAGCTTTGCAATGCTGAACTCTCTCTTCAAAGGTATCACAACCTTCAATATTTTCGACAATTCAATACTATACGATTTAACGGGAAAATTCCAAAAGAAGCAAATACAGAAAGCGTAGTACCTTTTACAAAATCAAGCGCACAAGACCAGAGAACTTTTATAAGCATATCCGGAAAATATCTTCGGTTAAATGTTAAACTAAGTTTAGAACCTGATAGGAGGGGGAAAGGAATGCTTCTGTTGAGGAACCTGCATATCTTTTCGCCAGAAAACATTGGTGTAAACCACGTCTTCATATGCAATGAACAGATATGCGAAATTTCAAAAAGCATAATTCCCGGGGGAATAGAATACGATACGATAAATTTTGATCCTGGGAAGCATTTTGCAGTTCCGGGATTTATTGATGGCCACGTTCATCTAATAGGCGGCGGTGGCGAAGGAGGTTACATTACCCGCACCCGTGAGGGAACTCCGGAAGAGTTCTTGAACTGTGGCACTACGGCTGTTCTTGGGCTGCTCGGTACAGATGCCATAACCCGGGATCACATATCCCTTCTGGCAAAGGTGAGGGCGTTCAGAGAAGAAGGCATCAGCGCATGGATGTTGACAGGTTCATATAAATACCCTATCAAAACCATCACTGGCGACCATATGAAAGATTTGGTTCTTATTCCCGAAGTGCTTGGCGTTGGAGAGTTAGCAATAGCCGATCACAGAGGAAGTGCAGTGACGGCATCAGAACTGAAACGACTTTCTCTGAATATACGGGTTGCAGGTATGATTTCAGGAAAGAAGGGGGCTATTGTCTGTCATATGGGGAATGCTCCCGAAGGCATGGCGGCGCTCTTTGAAGCGACAGATGACGGTACACTTCCTCCTACTCACCTAATTCCCACACACGTTTCGAGAAACGAAAAGCTGCTGGAAGAAGGGATAAGATGGATAAAAGAGAAGCAAGGCTTTATCGACTTAACAGCGAACGAAAAGACAGCCAAGGTTTTGAGTGAACTAAAAAAGGAGCTCGGGAATCTTGATAACGTGTGCGTCTCAACAGATGGGCTTGGAAGTTTGCCTGTATTCGATGAATCGGGAACTCTTATAGAACTGAAATCCTCTCCCGTTGATGGCCTTCTGAAAACTTTCAGGGAGCTTTTAAGACAGGGATTAAATGTGGAGGAAGCCTTGAAACCGGTTTGCACCACGCCGGCAAAAGCTCTTGGAATAGATAGATGGGGATACGGAACGCTTTCAAAAAAATCTCCAGCTTCTTTATTGGTTTTCAATGCCGAAACCCTTGAAATAGAGGTTGTTGTTTCTTCAGGAAAGGTCAAGGTAAACCACCTATAATATGCTAAAAAGACAGGTTTTTTACAAAAAAATCCTGAAATTCTTTTAGAGCAGATAATTCTATATAATGAGAGCTGTTCCTTACTTTCTCTATTATTTCCAAATACCTTTGATCAAGAAGGAGGTCAACGCAACCATTTATTGCAGCATTTCCTTCAAAAACAACAGGGCAGTCAAATCCGGAAGGCAAAATGCCAGTCTTGATAAGATCCATAACCGATAAATGCGCTCCGAAACCTCCTGCAATTCTAATTGCCTTTGGCCTTTTTAATCCCGATTTTTTTAACAGTGTATCAATACCCGTTCTTACAGCGCTTTTGGCAAGTTGAAAATTTCTTATATCCTTTTGAGAAATGTAAATTCTGTCAGTCAGCCAGAACCTCTTTTTTTCCTGATCAAAACGGTCTCTGTATTCCAGAGGTATTTGATCAAAACGTGCAAATCTTCCTGAAATATTGATGATTTTTCTTTCAAGCATATTGGATATCACAGAGATAAGTCCTGAACCACATATCCCCTTTGGAGTCTTCTGGCCAATGGTCTTAATTTTAATTTCGCCTGCTTCAAAACAAACTTCTTCTATTGCGCCAGTAACATTTCCAAGTCCGCACTCAACATTGGCTCCTTCAAAAGCCGGTCCTGCCGCTGTTGAACAGCATAGAAGTTCATTACCGGTATTGAGCACCATTTCCCCGTTAGTTCCAAGATCTATGTAGAGCTCTCCCTTTTCTTCCAGCAGACTCGCGGCAATGATACCGGATACAATATCTCCACCGACATAAGCGGAAAGAGAAGGAAAAATATACAAACCTGTATGTTCTGATGCGATAAACCCAAGTTTCTTCGCATTAATCGATACAGGCAGTTTTGTAAAAGGCCTATATGGAGCTTTGCCTATTGTACATATGGGAAGCCTGGCAACTATATGGCTCATGGTTGTATTTCCCGCAATAACAATCTGGTCAAGCTGTTCTAAACCGCAGTTTCTCCTTTTGAGCATTTGGCCCAGAGCGGTATTTATTTCATTCACAATAACATCATGAAGCTCATCCAGGCCTTCTCTTTCTCTGCATGCATAGTTTATGCGAGAGATCACATCGTGTCCATAGCGCCTTTGTGGATTCATGAAAGCGTCTGTGTCAAGAACCTCTCCAGATGATAGCTCAACAAGTGCTGTGACAACTGTTGTGGTTCCAATGTCAATAGCTAGTCCTAAACCGCTTTTGCCGTCATCTTCACAGATTTTAATTATTCTGTCTCTATTCAGTATCACCTGAACACTTTCCATTGCATCTTCGATATCTATTTGAAAATCGATGGCTTTGTTCTCCACTTCCCCGCCAAGCTTTTCAAGAATCTCTCCGAGGACATCTGCATTTCCGTTCCACTGTATCTCAATGTTCTTTCTGAGCACGAAGGGAGTTACAGGGTTTCTCTTCCTATCTTTTAAAACCTCGATTCCTAGATATTCCTCTGATTCAGAAAGACTTATGGTGCTATCCGCGAGGACTTTCGTCTGACAGGCAAGCCTGAAACCTTCTTTTAACCTTTCACCTAAAATATTTACTTCGTCCTCTTGAATTTCAGAAAAAGAGGATTTCGGAAGGCATTGTATCATACACTTTCCGCATGTCCCCTGACCTCCACAAGGCGTATTAATATCTATGCCTTGAATTTTGAAGACATCAAGAACAACGCTTCCTGGTTCTGCTTCGATATTTATCTCACGTCCTTTGCTAAGCAAAACCCTAATCTTTACTTTATTCATCAAACACCACCTGAACTTTGTAAAAAGAAAGCATTGGAAGATGTCCCTCTGAATCAATAGGAGGAGTTGTTGAGGGATTCATTTCATGGCAACCATGCACAAAGGAGCTATTGCCAATTGCTCGCTCTAAATGAAGGATTATTTTATCCCTATCAATCTCATAGCTCAAAATGGCATTTATCCCTCTGGAATCTTCAACTACAATAGGAAGATTTTCTGGAGGCAAATCAAAAGTATACAGCGAACCTTTTACATTAGAGAAAGTCAGCTCGAGTTTATTGGTTCCTATTGCTTTTGCTCTGGCAATATCAGGCGCGTCGGCGCGGTAGTTTTTACCATAAACATGTTTCAATACGCTTTTTGCAAGCCTTTCTCCTATTACGAGGTTGCCGGCTGCGCTGTTATGGATATTATCTGAAAGCGTTATATTCAGTGTCGGCACAACATATACATCCTTTATTTCCTTTGCAGCGAGTCTCTGGGCATTTCTTACTGTGGCCCAACCTTTATCGGTATTTGCCCAAGGAACCGGGTCTGCAACAAAACGGTTTAGCTGAACTGTAAATACGGGTAGCTCTATATCATCCAAATCGTTTCTAAGATGTTTCACAAAGGTTTTGAACCTATCGAGATATGTATCACAAAGTTCTAAAAGAACGTCCGAACATCCCTGATACCACAGGATCCCCCTTATATTCCCACCCGCAGTGTTTATAATATCAATCATATTGAAATACAGGCTTCCTTCCTCTTCCGGGTTCCATTGGCTTAAGCTGGAGCCACCAAGGGATGTTTGAATTAAACCTATTGGATAGCCCAGCTCTTTTTTTAATAGCCTGGCAAAGTGCAGATAAGGCGAATGCCCCGGATTGATTCCCTCCATGTTTGCAGGATGGGCGATGTTCGTTGTATCGTTCAACGGATGAGAGGCCAAATCCCAGTGGCCATTGTTTTTCAAAATGTGAATACCCAATTCCGGAGGGTCATAGATGGGGTCTTTGCCATAACCCGCAGAATTGCTTTGACCGGCGATGACAAATAAATCTCCTACCCCAAAGTGATGAACCATATCTCCTCGATACGCCTGTTCAATGCGGACGTTTACCGGTTTCAAACAGGTTTCTAACCTGTATAGCCCTCCAACAGGAACGTTAAGTTCGCAGAACCACTTTTTGCCTTCCGCAGTTCGAGCCTGAGTCCAGGGTATCACAGTATCAAAACTGTTTTCGGTTACAACCCTCACATATACCTCGAGGTCTTTATCTGCGTCGTTGAATTCAACATATCTACCGGAGAGTTTTATTTTAGCCTGTCCATCTACTTGCTGAAAGATTTGCCAGTCTTTCGGACCCTTTTCAATAAATGCTCCAAAGCTCATTAGATTTCGCCCCCCATCTTCTTCACCAAATACAATGCAGCACCTATAACCGCGCTTGATTCTATATTCTTTGCCCTTCTTATCATCGGGAACAAGCCATATTCTGCAAGCATATTCTTTAGAGATGGAATTATCAATTCCGAGGACTTTGAAATTCCACCCCCTAAAACAATCAGTTCGGCCTTAAAAGAACTAAGAAATGCTGAAAGCGCCTTTCCGAGTATTTCCCCTGTCTCGCGAAAAACTCCAAGAGCAGTTACATCACCCCTTTTAGCCATTGACGCTATATCAATCACATCGATTTTTTCATATCGATTTTTACTAAGTTCCCTGTATCTTGCGATTATACCTCTTCTGGATACCCTGTCATCAAGTATTCCTCTCCCATAAGAAACATTGCCAATCCAGCTGTATTCAGGTATTCCGAACTTATTTTGCACAATTTCCCCATCTATCATAAATGCTGAACCAAGACCGGTGCCAAGTGTTATTCCAACAACTCTTGAAAAGTTACGTGCCGTTCCAGTCCAATATTCTCCGTGCAAAAACGCCCAGGAATCCGCTTCAAAAACTATGGGAAAGTTTCTTGGAAGTTTCATCCGCTCCTTTATAACAGTTTTAAGGTTAATCCCATAAATAGCTTCATACTTTCCGACCCCACTGATTAAAGAAATGCCCTTTTCATAATCAAAAGGTCCTGGAAAACCACCTGCTATCCCGGCTGGTGCATATCCTGACCTTTTTGCTTCACAAAACAGCTCATCGATTATTTTAATGAAGCTGTCCAAAATTTCTTCCTTTGACCCTGAGGAATTTATCTTTCTTATTTCTAACTTTGTCAACAGCTTCCCGTATATACTGACCAAAGAACATTTTACAGATGTTCCACCAACGTCCAGTGCGATAATAGCTTTCATAGGCTCACCCTTTAAGAAAAGCTTTTACTACTTTACATTGTTTGTTATCCAGGGCTTTCACCATATATTTCCCGGTTGAAGCTGGGATTATAGCAGTTTCAGAGTATCCGAGGCTCATCTTTTTGTTCTCGCCAGATACAAGCTCTATACTGCTTCCTTCTACAACCGTTATCACATGAAATCTACCCTTTGTATCATCTGTAAAACTACCTTTGAAAGTAACTCTGTGAACCTCATGGAAAAATTCTGGCCTATCTGCAATGAGTTCCTCTCTGAACTCCTTTCCCACGCGCAAAGTCAACGGCTTCTGCTTAAGGTTTCTGGAAACCCATTTTGTGCGCCTGAAAGATTTTATAACCTTAAAAGCGTGATCAATGTGAATTGGCCTCATCACGCCACTCAAATCGGGCCTCAAATGGTCATAAATCTTAAAGGTATATCTATAAGTTGTGGCGCTTATCTCTAAAACAACAAGCCCCTCCCTTGACCCATGAACGGTTCCAGGGGGAATCATAAATAGGTCATGTTTCTTTGCAGGAACGCTGTTCACGAATTTTTCATAGTCGAAAGGGATACCTTCATTTTCAGCCCTTTCAGCTGCTTTGCGAAATTCTTCCAGGCTGGTCTCTTCAAGCAATCCCAGATTTACTCTTCTATTTGGCTTGCAATCAACGATATAATACATTTCTCCTTGATGATAATGCTCATTGAAATTCCTTCTGATATAAGTCGTTGTGGGATGCACCTGTATAGAAAGATCCCCGCCGTTCATAGTGTCGAGATAATCGAACCTTATGGGAAATTCACCACCGAAGCGATGCTTTGGAACATCCCCCATAATTTCCCGATAGGCAATATTGAAAAAAAGATTCCAGGGAAGCTCTAATACAGTTTCTCCAGTTGAGATATATAAACTCATTTCAGGGGCAATTACTTCGTAACTCCAGGCACAGTTAACCCAATGTTCGGGCAGGTTTCGAACCTTTTTCAGCCATTGCCCTCCCCAGGGACCCGGTTCGTAAATAGGCTTTAGCCTGAATGGCCTGGAAGCAATATCTTTAACTATTCCTTCTAAAAGCTTTTTATTCAACATAACAGGATAGTTTTTATCATTTGCATCAAGGTAATAGTCTGCGTAGCGAATTAAATAATTCCGGTGGGCATCACAAGCAGGAAAATCTATATAGTAGAAGCTCTTTGGTCCTATGCTCTGAGTCCCGAACCGCGCTCCTTGGCTTTTGTAACGTCTTAACACCTCTTCACGCGTTAAATCGGCGAAAATGATAATATCGTACAGTTTCCTGAGCGGAGACAATGCACTTCCAGAGCCATATACAACCAACAGAGCTTTGTCTTTGCCTTTTTTACGCTTCGCGAGCTTTTTCTTAAATTTAAAAAGCTCTTCTTCATCGAAAAAATATCTCAAACCCTTTCTATAAACTTTTCCAAATACCGGGTCGGTGCCCAGATGCTTATTGTAAATGTCCGAAAGTTCCCCTTTGTCTTTCCTTAGCAAATCTGCATTGAACAGCTCGAACTTCATGCCTAACGAGTCCGAACATCGCCTAAAAATCTTCAAAAAACTTTCCCAGTCAGAAAAGACATAACCATCAAGAGCAAGAGCAACATTCTTCTCATCACAGGAGAATCTGTTTATTTCTTTGAAGAGAATTTCTTCTATTTCTTCTTCTCCAATAAATACGCCTTCTTTTCCAAAATTATGTCCTGTAATATTAACTGCTTCAAGCCTTTCAGGATATTGATCAGTATTTGAGTTTGTTCTTTTTGCCAAAATTCAGCACCTCATTTCATGATTTTCACTTTTTCAAAATGAGTTTTACATATCTGACCAATTCATGGGGCTTAACAATAAATAGCTTTCCGCTTTTGCCTCCTTTAGATGCATAAAGCATGGTTTTTCTCATCAGGCTCAAATCCAATCCTTTGGAAGCAACGCCAAAATAACAAGGAACCATGCCCCAAAAAGGAGAATCCAGCCCGATAATTATCCATGATTTTTTGACACCTGATAACTCTCTTTCCCACCTGAGTAAATCTTCAAAAGGAGAAAAACTCCAGTGTTCCGATTGCTGATTCAACACAATGAAATCCTGATCCTCATATATGACTTCGGGATATTTTCCTTCACTCTTATATGTTATCGCATATTCAAACCCCGCTTCCCTGATAATTTCGAATTGGGGTTCTGCTGTGTTGTGCTTGTACTTTGGGCACGAATCCTGGAAAGAATAATACCCCAGGGGTATGTTTCCTTCGCCGACTTTCTCAGCTATTTTTTCTCGAGCTTTTAGAAGGTTTTTGAGATATTCCTCAGACGGGAAATAGCCTTCAGCTTCTGTTCCAACACCTGTCCCCAGACTGCTTACCATTGGCTCTGAGGTGGGAAAAATCCCCCCTTGATCTCTGGGAATATATATTTGTTCCAGTGTTTCACCAGCATAATCCCACCAATTTGCAGGAAAAGCTATCCCATCACGTATACCTTTAACAGTATGAAGATCAAGGTATCTTGGCAAAACGGGCAAATGTCCTATATCTGCTGCGTAATGCACAAAGCAAACAGGTACGTCCCCATTGTCAACATGCCTTATAAGCTCAGAGTCCGTTATTTCTTCGGAGGTTGGCGATGGAGCTTTTTTTAACCACAATGCAGGAAGCTTTATTTCGCTACGCAGAGTTATACCTATTTCAACATCATGTGCTAAATTCAATACAATTCCCTTTTTTGAAAACTCCGCTATGATTCCATCATCGAAAACCTGGCTTCCCCAGATGTTGTAGTTTCCAGTTTTTTCAGCAAGCTCACTTATAACTTCAACCGCTCCTTGAAGTGTATTAACGGAAGCTATTGGAAGGATTCTTTCCCTTAGATATTTCGGAGTCCAGCGGAGAGTTATAGGGTCATTTCCCAGTGCTATACCTTTGCCTAAATCAATCCACCTTTTACATATCCTTCCAGTCAATGAAAGAAGAGTATCCGATGTATCAAAATACTCAATCACTTCAGTTTCAAAACCCAGAGAAGAAAACCGATTAACCGCCTGCTTCGGGCAACAGGCGAGAAACAGCTTTTTGACACCTCTTGAACGCAACTTTTCAAATTCAGAATCGCTTTGTTCAAAATTTATTCCCAAAGCCTTTCTAAAAAAAATATCTGGATAGAAAAAAGTATCTATTCTTGATTTACCCTCAATGCGAAAATCCCCAAGTTCAACTTCCTCATCAGGTATCTCAAACTCTTTTGAAGGGAATACAACGGCGCTGTCTGGAAAGTCAGCATCAGCCAATGTAAAGAGTTCATCATAAAGCTCAACAATTTCAAAAGACTTTCTTTTGAAGATCTGATCGCCTCTTGCTGCAAGAAAGCGTTCAAAGGGAATATTGTCATTTTCGCTAAGGGCAAAGAACTTAACTTTATCATAGAAATTGGTCAGGAAGTAAAATTGCTCTTCATGCCTATTGCCAGCAAAGGGAAGGAAGTCGCCTATATCTGCAAGACTCGGTCTTACGGCAAAATAAGCGTCATAGTCTATTCCTCTTTCTTCACAAAGCCATGCCATAACCGGTAAAAAACTTGCCCTTGCCGGGTTACTCTCATGACTGTAATAAAAAAAGAGCAGTGGTTTTTTCATTGTGAACCCTCCTTTGAAAACAGTTAGATTTAATCACATCACTGCTTTTGAAAAAATCCCTTCTGCCTCTTTGTAAAGAGTTTTGAATGAATTATCCGGAAATAAGAGCGTATTTCTCACTCTATGCTAACGTTTGCACATATTAAGTTTTTATTCCTTTAGTCCTATTAAAAGAAATAATTCTGTTAGATGCAAACGTTTGCATTCTCTGGGAATAATTGTGGATATTCAGGTCTAAATAACCTTCATCACGTGAGAGTGCGTTTAGGATTTGCATACTTGAAATGATAAAGTGAATTTGTTTCAAAAAGGGCATCCCATGATGCCTAATGGGAGGGGTGAATTATGAGTATGAAGAAAGCTTTGGCATTGATGCTTGTCTTCGTGATGCTTCTTTCCACTTTCTCACTGGCAAGAGCCACGAAGATAAAGTTCTGGCACATGTACATTAGTGGTCCTTCAAAGGATATCATGCAGGAAATCATCGCCGATTTCAATGAAGCTCACAAGGGGGTCATCGAGGTTGAAGACCTGGGAATCTCTTTCTGGGATTACTGGGATAAGTTAAGGGTTGCCATGGCTTCAAGGCAGGAACCCGATGTCTTCTTAAATGACCTTGGCAATGTAGGCATGAGAGCATCTACTGGAATATTGCTTGATCTCAGGCCATATCTAGAAGCTGCTGACCTTTCGCCTGAAGAGATCTTTTTCAACGGCCCTCTTTCTATGTGCTCATATGAAGGCGGAATTTACGCGTTACCGCTAGAAACAGATGTAAGGCTTCTCTTCTACAATAAAGACCTGTTCAGAGAAGCAGGGCTTGATCCTGAAAAACCACCAACAACCTGGGAAGAACTCTGGGAATACGCCGATAGGATTACAAAAGTGGACGCTGACGGTAATTATGATATAGTTGGCTTTAATCCTCTCTATGGTCAATCATATTTCTGGATGTATGCGTGGGGCAATGGAGTAAGCTTCATCGATGAAAATGGCAATTTAGTCGTTAATAGCCCTGAAGTCGTGAAGTCTCTTGAAGAATGGTGTGACATGATAAACAGGTTGGGTCTGGAAAAGCTCCTCGCTTTTGGTTCCAATTTTGGCTGGGGTGCAGCAGATGCTTTTATAGCAGGAAAAGTTGGAATGGGGATTCAGGTTGGCAATATGGTATCAAACATCAAAGCATATGCTCCGGACCTCGATTATGGCATCGCCCATATCCCATGGCCTAAACAGAAAGCAACATGGTCAAATGGATTCTCTCTTGAAATTTCATCAAGATCAAAACATAAACTTGCAGCTGTTGAATTTGCTCTTTACCTTATGAGCGATGAAGTGCAATTGAAGCTCGCCGGCAAACTTTCTTCACTTATCGGTAATAAGAGAGCTGCTTACAACCCTGAACTCATGGAAGATCCGGAATGGAAGATGCAAATTGAAGCTCTTGAATATACCAAATTCAGACCCTTTGTCCTTGAAGCGCCACTCTGGTATATGAACCTACAGACTGCGGTTGAAGAAGCTATGTACGGGAAAAAGACACCACAACAAGCGCTTGATGATGCACAGAAGCTCATTGAAGCGGATATCCAGAAATACAAAATGACACATTGACGCAAGGAATATGCGGGCAGGTAATGTTGCCTGCCCGCATTTCATTGGATTTTAATGGAGGATACAGTATGCCAAAACGCAGGAGCAAATATTTTAGAAGAAAAACACTCATAGGTTATTTATTCGCAGCCCCATGGCTCTTGGGAATGTCTTTATTTGTGTTGGGGCCAATAATAGCAACATTATTCCTGAGCTTTACCACTTATGATATGATCAACCCACCAAGATGGATAGGTCTTGTCAACTATAAAATCCTCTTTTCCCTTGACCCAAGCTTCTGGAAGGCTTTGGGAAATACCTTCTATTATATGTTCGGCTCCGTGTTCTTGAAAGTTTTCATAGGGTTGTTTTTCGCTATATTGCTGAGCAATGCTCTAAGAGGAATGAGAATTTTCAGAACCATTTATTTTTTGCCTGTTGTCCTTCCGTCTATTCCTGTAATGTTTTTGTGGATGATGATGTTTAACCCAAAAAGCGGTCTCATAAACCAGATACTGGGTTTTTTCGGTGTTGAAGGGCCACTATGGCTCAATTCACCGGTATGGTCCAAGCCTGCAATGATTCTTATGAGCCTTTGGGGAATAGGTGGGATCATCGTAATTTTCCTGGCCGGGCTTCAGGATATCCCCGAATACCTCTATGAAGCTGCTGAGCTTGATGGTGCTAACAGAGTACAGAAATTTTGGAGGATAACAGTCCCAATGTTAATGCCTGTCATATTCTTCAACATTGTAACAGGGCTTATCGGAGCTTCACAGGTCTTTGCTGAATCTTACATAATGACCGGTGGTGGACCTCTTGAATCTACAACCTTTGTTAACTTAAAAATTTACCTGCTGGCTTTCAAAGACGTAAAAATGGGTTACGCCTCAGCGATGGCCTGGGTAATGTTCATGATACTCGTTCCGATGACTATTTTGCTATTCAAAATAGCGAAAAAATGGATGAATTACTGAGGTGTTGAAAATGAGAAGCCAACAAAGCATGAAAAACATAAGAATTTTTACCATATATGGAGTATTAGCCTTTTTCAGTATTATGTATCTTATTCCGCTTTTCTGGATGATATCCACTTCCCTGAAACCGAATGAACAGGTAATGAGCATTCCCATGAAGTGGTTTCCCAATCCCCCACAATGGAAAAATTATGTGGATGCCGTAAAGAGCTTTCCCTTTCTGAGGTATGCAGGAAACACCCTTTTCTTAACAGCGATGAATGTTATTGGCAACATGTTTACAGCTTCATTAGTCGCTTACAGTTTCTCAAAGCTTAGATGGAGGGGTAGGGATACACTTTTTTATATCACAATCGCAACGATGTTCATTCCCGGACAGGTGTTAATCATTCCCATATACATTCTTTTTACACATCTTGGATGGGTCAATACATACCTTCCACTTATTGTTCCTGCTTTTTGCGGTGGCGGAGCTTTCAATATTTTCCTTTTGAGACAATTCTTTGTTTCGATACCCGATGAATTGCTTGAATCAGCAAGAATTGATGGCGCATCAGAGTTAAAGATATTCTTCAAAGTCATTCTTCCATTATCAAGGCCGGCATTGTTTACAGTTGCGCTTTTCACTATCGTATTCACATGGAATGATTTCTTCGGCCCATTGATTTATCTCCACGATCCATCTAAATGGACTCTGGCAATTGGTCTCAGGAGCTTCCAGCAGCAGTATTCAACCGACTGGAATTTGCTTATGGCTGCATCAACACTTACAGCGTTGCCTTTGATAGTTTTATACTTCGTGGCTCAGGAGAAGATGATGAGGGGTTTTACCTTAAGAACAGGCATAAAATGAAAATTATGGAGTGGTTTTCTTGAAAAGAATATTGCTGGTAGTATTTTTAGCTTTACTTGTTCCAATGGCATTTGCGAAAATTAAAACCGTCTATCTTATACCTTTCAGCCACCAGGATATTGGCTTCACATCAACTCAGGAAGAAGTTGCCTGGGAATATGTCGATATGTACGATTCTTTGAAGGATTTTATGGATTTTTTTGGCGACTTCAAATTCACTGTGGAAACTTTCTGGCAATTCGATCAGTGGATGCAAAAATCAGACTCGCCCGAACTCCTGACAGATTATATAGAGCTCGCGAGAAAAGGAAGATTAGAAATTTGCCCTGCATACGGTTCAATGCATACAGGCTTTACCAACGAATTTACTTTGAGAGCTGCCTTTTATAAGGCTTTGGATTTTCTCGCAGAAAACGGAATAGAAGCAAAAACATGCATGATGAACGATGTTCCGGGATTTTCAGCAGATCTTCCTGACGTTCTCTCCGAATTAGGAATTTCTTATTTCATGAGCGGAATCAACGACAATTATGCTGATGCTCTCTCATTGCCATTACCTGTAAACCTTTTTTACTGGAAAGGTCCTAATGGTGGAAGAGTTTTGACATGGATCAGCAAAAGCAGTTATGCAGAAGGTTATAAGTTCAAAACGCCTTCTGCACTTATTAACTACATACATTCTTTGGAAGAAGCAGGTTATCCATATGATGCCATTGCAGTAATGGTGGCTTTTGACAATGCCGGTTTTCAACCGGGAGCTGTTGCTTATCTTGATTTGTATGAAAAATGGGATACACAAAGCGCGGGGTTTCAACTAATCATGTCAACACCATCTGAGTTTATGGAATATATGGAAACTCATTATGCAAATGGTTTACCTGAATACAGTGGAGATTGGTCCGGATGGTGGGAAATTGTCAAAACAGGTAGCCCATACGCTTCCGCATTGGTCAGAAGAAGTCAGGAAATTATGGAATCTCTTCAAAGGCAGAATCTAATCGATCAAAGCAACGAGTTATTTCAAATAATCACAGATAACCTGGTTCTCTATGGTGAACACACAGCAGCTTGCGGCGCTGGGTGGCCTGGATACTATACGCTTGAAGAAAACAAAGAATTCAACACAACTGTCATGAGCTATGCCAAAGGCGCATGGAATGCCCTGAAAAGCATTCTTCATTCTTTGCGTAGTAAAGGCTCCAGAAACATTTCTTTCCTGGCCCTTCAAGATGGTATCTCTCAGGTAGAGTTTTCCATAGGGAATTGGAACGAAAACGAATTACTGTTGATATCAAAAGACGAAATAACTTACAAAGCATATCCATTCACCAGAGAAGCCACCGATTTATGGGAACCCCTTTCCAGAGGTTATAGAACTATAGTTCCTCTGAGCAAAGGATTGAACGACTTTGAAATCGTCGGGAAACAGCCCTTCCAAAATAATGCCAAAAACTCCCTGAGTGCGAAAAAGGGCGATCTAAAGCTCATAATAAACCCTGATGGAAGCTTCACTCTTTTGAACAAAGACAATATACTCGCAAAGGGCAGTGTGGAAGAAGACTTTACTTCTAAAGCGGAAAGATACGAACAAGTTGAAATGTCTGTGCATGAAAGCGTGTTGAAGTCTTTTCCTGAATGGGAAAGCCTTTATGTAAAACTAAAAGGGTCGCCTATCGCTTTTTTTGAAGCCACTCTTTTCAATAACGGAAATCTTGAATTCTCGATTACTCTTGATAGAAATAAACTTCCCTATATTGAATACAAAAACCATTCGGTGAACTATTATCTGAAGCTTGACTTTCCTGAAGGTTATAAAATGTCATACAGAGGTGCAAGCTCCATCCAAAAAGATCCAAAGAAATTTCCTTCCAGCAGACCAACTTTTATTGCTTTCAGGGATTTCATAGGTCTATCAGGAAGTTTGAATTGCATAACCATGGGCTCTCGACAGGCCTTCATGGTAAGTCGCAAAGGACAGTCTCTCCGATACCTTTTGATAAGGCATTACAGCGAATTTGCGAGCAGCGACCGTGGCATAACGGCTATTGGTGAAGTGGAGCCCGGTGCACCCAGATTTATGAAATACACATTCTTTATCTCGGTGAGCGATTCCCTCTCACCACAGAAGGCGGAGTCATTTGTGAATTCTCCTTTGTTGATTTCAAGCGATCGATGATTTCCGCGCGAAAGAGGTGAGTACCATGGAAGTCAATTTGAAGTACATAGCAAACCTGGCAAATGTTTCTGTATCAACTGCTTCCAGGGCATTGAGAGATGACCCAAGGGTTAGCGAGGAAACAAAAAAAAGAATTGTTTCTATTGCCAGAAGTTTAAATTATATTCCCAACCAGGCAGCCAAAAGCCTTGTCACCAGGCAAACTATGACAATTGGTCTTGTGTTGCCAAACCTCCGCTCATTTATGCACGACATATTCGACGGTATTGAAGAGATTTGTTCTTCTAAGTCTTATAACATTCTTTTGGGTGTTTCAGACAACGATCCTGAAAAGGAACTCAGGGAAATGAAGCTTCTTGTAGAAAAGAGAGTGGATGGAATAATTCTCTTCTATATTGGCGGGGTTTATAATCAGAATTCGATCAGCTTCTTGAAAAACCTGAAAGTTCCCATTGTTCTTGTCGACAGATATATCCCTAACACCTCTTTCGATTTTGTCGTAAGTGATAACCGTGGTGGCTCAAGAATGCTGGTTAAACATCTTGCAGAATTGGGTCATGAAAAAATAGGTTTCATATTCCAAAAAGAAGATGCCACAACTATAACGGAACGCCTTGAAGGATTTACTTACAGCATTTTCGAAAGCGGTATAAAGTTGAACCCTGACTATATTGTTTCAGGCGAAGTGTTCAGAACAGAAAATGGCTACCGCTGTATGAAAAAACTCATGAGCCTAACAGAGCCTCCAACAGCGGTTATAGGAAGTACGGGGGACATCACTCTTGGCATTGTCAAATACCTCCTTGAAAATCCCGGACTTGAAAAGGATATAACTGTTGCAGGATTCGACGATTTCGATTTTCTTTCTTATTTGAAGATACCTGTAACCGCAGTTGCCCAAAGTACTCATGAAATGGGAAAAAGAGCAGCTGAGATATTGCTTGACAGAATCACGGGAAAGAAATTTCAGCAGCAAAAAGTCTTTCTTGAACCCACACTGGTGAAAAGGAGCATCTAAATGAAGAGAATACTCTTTGAAGGTAACGGGATAACCCTTGAGGTTTTAATAACTGACCTGATAAGCATACAGGATAAACGGCTGATGATATTTAAGTCAAATAGCCGGGGAGTGTTAAAAGTCTTTTCCTCTGGAGATTTATTATCAGATGCAGTCTTAGAAAATAATTCCATCGAACTGCTAATAGACAATGTCGATGAAATTGAATTGCTTTTCAACTCTCCAGCTATGGAGTTTCGGAAAAAACTGAAACTTCCATCGCCCAAAAGGCTTGAATTGCATTTGTTGATGTTTTCACACTCTGATCTTGGTTATACAGCTCCTCTAAGCAAAGTTGAAGAACTTCAGTATCAGTACACCTCAACTGCACTGAACTTCTACGAAAAAAGCCTGAAATATTCTGAAGCTTCCAGGTTTAGATGGAATGTAGAAACCACATGGGCACTCAATTGCTTCGCAGAAAGAGCAAATCGCTCTGAACTTGCAAAATTTACTGACCTTGCTAAAAAAGGGGAATTTGGCATTGGGGCAATATATCTTCATCATTATACGGATCGCACTCCTTTCGAAGAATTGTATCACTCGCTGAATCCTCTCAGGCGGCTCATAAAAAAGGGCATCGAACCAAAAAGCGCTTTTCTCAGCGATGTTCCGGGATGCAGTGAAGGGTTCTTAGAGCTTCTCGCTGCTCATGGTGTGGAAAACCTCTTTATGTCAATAAACAACTTTGTTGCGCCATTTTTAGAATTCACTCACTTAAAAACCCCTTTTTGGTGGAAACTTAAAAGCGGACGGCGAATACTTACCTGGTTTACCCATGATCCCAAATACGCGTACATTGAAGGTTATAAATTCTTTGATAAAGACTACAAAACATTGAAAGAATCTATTCTAAATAAATACGAAGAACTCTCAGAACTTTCTTATGAGTTTCCTCTCTATCCCATACCTATGGCAATAGACAATATGCCACCAGTCTTCAAACCAGTAGAATTGATAGATAGGTGGAATAAAGAATGGAAAAACCCTATCGTAAAAACATCTGTTATCGACGATTTCTTCAAAGCTCTTAGAAGAGAGTTAGAAACAACGAGGATTGATAGTACAAAGGGAAATTTCAATGGATGGTGGACTTCAAATGTTCTTGCTTACCCAAGAGAAAACAGGCTATCCACAATAAGTTTTGCACAGCTTCACGAAGCGTCTGCTCTGGACAGCTTTTCAGGCTCTTTTATCGAAAACGCCATAAATGATGAATTCATAAGGCTTTCCGGATTCGACGAACATTCTGGCGGAGGCGGACTTTACCTTTCAAAGGATCCAGAAGATATACTGAAAGCAGTTTCTGAGGGTTATGGCTGGGTTGTAAAAACGCACAAACATTCATCCGAAATACTCAAAGCTTTGCGTGAAAACATCTTTGGAATCGGGAATAAATTAGTGGTATTTAACCCCGTTGCTATGGAAAGAAACACTTTAGCAAGCTTTGAAACTGATGAAATAAGGGGAAAAAGAGTTAAACTCATAGATCTTTCAACCGGCGAATCCATGCCTATATTGTGCTACAATGATCTGGTTATCTTTGAAACAGGCACTATAGAGTCCTTTGGGTATAAATGCTATTCACTGGAAATAGAATCTGAAGCTGAGATGCCAAAATGGCATAGTGGAAGCATTACCCTTGAAAATGACTACTACCGAATTGAATTCGATGAATATGGAAATATCCGCTCTTTAATCGACACTCAGACAAGGAAGGAACTGGTCCTTAACGAAAGGAGCTTAGGAAAATTTCTCGTTGCAAGACAGGCCATAAATCCTGCTGATAATCTGGTCAATGCAATAAACCATGATGAGCTCTACACAGGGAAGAGCAGCTCTAAATTAGTTGAGCCTTACCTTCCTGTTAAATGCCACTGGAAAATGATCAAAGGCACAGCAGGCACTCTGGTGATTTTCGAACCAGAGAGCCCTTTCATTAAGCCTTTCGTTAAGGCATATTTAATTCCCAAAAACCTGAAAGAAATCAGGATTCATTTACGAATAAATTATGTGTATGATATTGGACCTTCTGATTTCATGTATCTTGAAATGCCTTTTAATTTAGATCGACCCAAAGCTTTTTATAAAAGCCCCGGCGAGATCTCAGAAATCACCGAGCAAATTCCAGGAAGTGCTTTGGATGCCATAACTACTGTTGGAGGCATAGAGCTCAAAACAAAAGAACAGAGTATCCAG
This sequence comes from Kosmotoga arenicorallina S304, assembly GCF_001636545.1. Lineage (GTDB taxonomy): Bacteria > Thermotogota > Thermotogae > Petrotogales > Kosmotogaceae > Kosmotoga_B > Kosmotoga_B arenicorallina. Next base: position 62,561 of record NZ_JFHK01000003.1, read on the forward strand.
ATAGGACTTTGCGGAATTAACCTTGTTGATTTTGGCGAACCTTCACCCTTAACCTTTAAGAAAGAAATAAATGTGTCTGGAGAGCTGTTTCTAAGGCTTTTTAACACAAATCTTCAGAATCGCTTTGCAAGCCCTTACTTTAACGGTGAACCTATTGAGTTCGATGTTTTACTTACCACCGGTGGCAAGCTTTCACGAGTCGAAAAAGATGCGCTTTTTCCGCTTACGGCCTTTAAAGCTTCTCCTAAGGCAAACACCAATTGTTTTCTTGAGTGTCGGGGACTTGAGAACAGTGAGTTTCTCTTCATTGAATCCGAAAAGGGGAAATTGAATTTTGCGATCAAAGAAACCGCAGGAGAAAAAAGAGAGATTTTCATAAAAAATCCCCGCACGAATACTGTGTTTAAGCGAATTATTAAACCATTTGAATTTTTCAAAGGGAGTGTTGAGAATGAGCCTTATAAGAGCTGACTTTCAGCAATTCAGAAAAGCAATCCTCCGGGATGGGGAACCGGACTATGTACCGAAAGCTGAACTCTGGATTGATAAAAAAATCATGTCTGAATTTCTTGGGAAAGAAGTTCATGATGCAATAGAAGACACGGAAAATGTGGTTGAATTCTGGTACAGGGCTGGGTATGACTATGTCCGTGTTGTTCCATCATATAACATCAGACCAAAAAAGGATTGGGCTGAAGAGCATTCCGGAGCAGTAACCTCGTGGAAAGACTTCAAAGAATATCCCTGGCCAGAGATTGATGATGTGGATTTTGGACCCGTTGAAAGGGCAGCAAAAATCCTGCCAGAGGGCATGAGAATAATCTCCGGAACCATGGCAGGGGTTTTTGAGGAATGCTGGATGCTAATGGGATTTGAAACTTTTTCTATCAAGCTTCTCGAAGAACCTGAACTCGTAGAGGCCGTGGTAAGCAAAATTGGAAATTTCATGTATGAACTAATAGACAGGGTTACACAGATACCGAAAATAGGCGCAATATGGCATTCTGACGATATTGCATATAAGACCTCGACTCTGCTTTCACCCCGTGCTTACAGGAAACTCATATTCCCCTGGTATAAGCGCTTTGGCGAATTGGTTCATGCCAGGGGGCTTCCTTTTATGTATCACTCTGATGGAAATCTCTGGTCAGTAATAGACGATCTAATTGATTGTGGTTATAATTCCATTCACCCTATTGAGCCTCTGGGGATGGATATATACGAACTTAAAGAAAAATATGGCGACAAATTGTGCCTTATTGGTAACATAGAATTGGACTCATTTCTTTCAAGAGGCACACCTGAGCAAATAGAAGAAGAAGTGAAAAGGAAAATAACCAGCCTGGCACCAGGTGGTGGATACTGCTGTGGTTCAAGTAATACTATACCTGAATGGGTACCAATTGAAAACTACAAAGCCATGATAGATGCCATTGATAAATATGGAAACTATCCGATAAAGGGGGATTTCCAATGACTTCAAGAGAAAGAATCCTTGCGACATTAAATCATAAAGAGGCAGACAGAATTCCCATAGACCTTGGCGGGATGAGGTCTACGGGCATTCATGCCATTGCCTATAAAAACTTGAAAGACTTTTTGAAAAGCGAAGACAGAGCGGTAAAAATATTTGATATCTATCAGCAACTCGCTTTTGTTGATGAACCAATCAGACAGAGGGTTTCATCTGATGTTATCGAATTGAAACGGCTTGATGGCGGATTCGGAACAAGGATTTCTTCCTGGAAAAGGTTCCAGATGTTCCCCGATGATGGTGAATATTATGTGCCTGAAGGTTTTGAACCTATTGTGCTGGAGGATGGATCCTTTGCAATTGTAAGTGATGGCAAGATTATTGCAACCATGCCCAAGGGTGGTTACTATTTTGATAGCCAGTATTTTCCTCTGTCTGGAGTTGAAGATAAAAAGAAAATAGACGAGGTTTTGAGCAGCAGGATAACCGACGAAGAATTGGATTTTCTCGAAAATCAGGCGAAAGAAATAAGGGGAAAAACAGACTGCGCAATATTAGGCGCTTTTGGCGGTAATTTCTTTGAAATGGGACATGCCCTTTTCGGATACAGGGAATTCATGGAAAGAATAATTACCGATAAACCACTAATGGAATATTTCCTTGAGAAGCTTGAAGAAAAACATCTTGAAGATCTTGAGAAATATCTCAATAGATTGGGCGATTATATAGACATTATCCAGCTTGGTGATGACTTCGGGACACAAGAAAACACGCAAATTTCTCTTCGGATGTTCCAAAATATGTTCAAGCCACATCTAAAAAATATCTGTGATTACGTTCATAAAAAAGCACCAGGCGTATTCGTGTTTCTACATTCATGTGGCTCTGTAAGCAAATTCATTCCTGATTTCATTGATGCAGGAGTGCAGGTTTTAAACCCTGTGCAAACAAATGCCAAAAACATGGATCCAGAATTCCTCAAAAAGGAATTTGGCAAGGATATAGTATTCTGGGGTGGTGGAGTTGATACCCAGTACATCTTGCCTTTTGGCAGTATTAAAGAACTGGAAGATGATGTCAAAAAAAGAATAGATATTTTTGCGCCAGATGGGGGTTTTGTCTTCGCAGCTATCCATAACATACAAAGGGAAGTATCCCCGGAAAAGGTCATAAAGCTTTTCGATACTGCAAAAGAATACGGTAAGTACAGGAGTTGAAAGTCTGTGAAAAAAAAGGCCTATATACTTTCACACACACATTGGGATAGAGAGTGGTATCAGCCTTATGAAAGCTTTCGTTTTCGCCTTGTAAAAATGCTGGACGAAATTCTTAAAATCCTCCTTGAAGAAGGGGATTACAGGTTTTTCAATCTTGATGGGCAGACGGTTGTTCTCGAAGACTACCTTGAGATAAAGCCAGAAAATTCTGAACTACTAAAAGAACTCATCAAAAAAGGGAAAATTGGCATAGGCCCCTGGTATGTTCAGGCAGATGAATTCCTGAGCGATGGCGAAGCGATCATCAGAAACCTCCTCATAGGTAAGGAAAGCTCACAGGCATGGGGTGGAACTCAAAAAATATGCTACCTTCCTGATACTTTTGGGCATAACTCCCAGATACCTCAAATTTTAAGGGGATTTTCCATCGAAACCGCTTTGCTATGGCGGGGTGTTTCAGGAGATGACTGGTCCTGGGAGTTTCTCTGGGAAGGTGCCGACGGGAGCAGGTTATTTACATATCGACTTCCTGAGCGTTTGGGTTACTGCAATAGTGCTTTCACCCCCGATGGAGAAAAAGTTTCCATTGAATACCTGAAAACCTTTATAGATAAAGTTTTGAAAAGATCTGTTACCGAAATCGCTGTTCTAATGGATGGTTGCGATCATAAACATCCAAACACCTGTATTGGCAAAATTATCGAAATGCTCTCTTTGGAAAAACCTGAAATCGAATTCAGCCAGGTTCTTCTGAACGATTTTTCAATAGAATTTTTGAGAAGGTGTAAGGAAAACATAGAAAAGTTACGATTGCTCAAAGGAGAGCTGAGGGAAGTCAACAGATCAAAAGATGGATACTTTAATTACATCCTTCCAAACGTTCTTTCCTCAAGAGCTAAAAACAAAAGAGAGAACTTCGATGCATTGAACTGGGTGGAGTCTTATGCCGAGCCGCTTTCTGTTTTAGCCTTCATCGAGGGGAAGGAATACCCTGAAGGCTTCCTGAAAAGAGTTTGGAAGCTAATTCTTAAGAATCTTGCCCATGATAGCATAGGTGGTTGCAGTGCTGATCAGGTTCATAGAGATGTCTCTTCCCGCTATGCCCGGGCAATAGAAATTTGTAAAAACATCTCATTTGATAGCCTGGCATATCTATCAGACACCAATTCAGATACTGCAAGGGAAAATGCGGTTGTCATTTATAACCCTTCGCAGTTTGAAACAGAAGGAGCACTGGAAATCGAATTCGACCTGCTTTCAGACACATTGGACGTAAAAAGAGAACTAATTCTTAAAGATGAAAAGGGCAAACAAATCCCCGCATGCATCACCAATATAAAAAAGCAAACAAAGGCTCTGAGCTATCGCGATGGTTCTGCTCCAATATTTGAAGTTTACTCAGTAAAAGCCCTTGTAGATTGCAGCATACAGGGAAACGGGTTCAAAACGCTTAATATTTCCTCCTCTGAAAAAGTGCCTTTGAACCACGATGTGAAGAGAATAAACACTGAAGCCCTTGCAAATGAATTTTTGGAAGTTAGGCTTATTGAAGGAGGAAAATTAAAGATAACGGAAAAAAGCAGCGGTAAATCTGTCATCACAAATGTTTTCGAAGACACCGGGGATAACGGAGATGGTTACGTTTACTCAAGACCCGCATTCGATCGTGCCTTTTTCAGCAACGGATCATTGAAATCGGTTTCATGTGAAGATTATGGATTGCTGGGGCAGCTACTACGTGCTGAATATGAACTTCTGATTCCTTGTGAGCTGGAAGCTGGCGGGAAGTCAAGAAGCACTTCTCTCAAGCCCTTGAGGATAGTGTCAGAGGTTTTGCTAAAAAAAGATAGCAGGCGAGTCGATTTTAGGGTAAAGGTCCACAACGGTTCACGAAATCACCGTCTTCGGGTATATTTTTTATCCGAAAATATAGGTTCAAATGCCTTTTTTTATAAAACACCCTTTGATATAGTAATACGGCCCAAAAAAGTTTCAGATAATAGAATAAGCGAAAACTGGATAGAAGACCAACCTTCAGTATTCCCAAATGGAGGGGTCTTCGGGGAAATAAAGGAGCGTGAGCAATTTAGCGGGTATTCCATCGCAACCAGGGGGATTCCGGAATTCGAACCTGTAAAAGAGGGAGTTGCGCTGACACTATTTAGGGCAGTAGGACATATAGGTTCGCCATATACGCTATCCTGCATGACCAGAAATGCAGGCCCTGCTATTGAGACAGCCGAAGCTCAAATGTTAGGCGAGCTATGTTTTGAATACGCCTTTTTCTTTATGGATACCCTTGAACAGGTTATTAAACAATCATCGCTTTATTCAAAGCGGCCTTTGTGCATTTCTCGAGCAGGAAAGACTCCTGTTTCGCCTGTGAATTTCACTGCCAGATATTCAGAACTCACTGCTTTGAAAAAAGCAGAAAAGGGCGATGGAATAATATTGAGGTGCGCTAATCTAAGCAGTAATCAGGATAATATTGAAATAACACTGAGCCCAAAAATTGAAGAGGCCTGGCTTTGCAGCCTATCAGAGGAACCCCTTGAAAAGCTTGAAATTACAGATGGCAAAATAGAACTAAGCTGCAAGCCCAAAAAAATACTGACAATAAAATTGCGTGTATAGCGGAGGTGTATTATGGACATCCTTGAAGAAATCAGAATGGGTATAATTGAAACTATGCCTGCTCAGGCAAAATCGGCGACTGAAAAGGCGTTAAGCATGGGATATGAAGCTAAGCAAATTCTCAATGATGCATTGATTCCAGCGATGGATGTTGTTGGAAAGCTATTCAAAGAGGGAGAGTACTTTGTGCCAGAGGTGCTGGTCGCTGCCAAAGCTATGCAAGCCTGCATGGATTTAATCGAGCCGTTGTTAATTGGGAGTGGGGTTGAAAAGCTTGGAAAAGCTGTTACAGGAACAATAGAAGGCGACCTACATGATATTGGCAAAAACCTTGTTGGTATGATGCTTAAAGGTGCTGGCTTCGATGTAATAGACCTTGGTGTGGATGTAACAGCTGAACGCTTCGTGGAAGCTGTAAAAAGGGAAAAGCCAAATTTTGTAATGATTTCAGCCCTTCTTACAAGCACCATGATAAACATGCCAAAAGTTATAAAAGCTCTTGAGAAAGAAGGATTGAGGAACAAGGTAAAAGTTCTGGTTGGAGGCGCACCTGTCAGCCAGAGCTATGCCGACGAAATCGGTGCGGATGGTTATGCCGAGGATAGCTCCTCTGCGGTTGAATTGGTGAGAAAGTTTATAGAAGAAGGGGTGTGAAATGTGAAGTTGTATCCAGATCTCCCAAAAAGAGGTAAAGAGCTTTTAATTAACACATTCAAAGGAATAAAAAACGAAAAAGTCCCCTGGGTTCCTTTTGCGGGTGTTCATGCCGGGAAGCTCATAGGGTGTGATGCTATAGAAGTCTTAACCGATTCTGAAAGGCTTAAAAAGGCTCTTACAGAAGTTATAAGACTATACAGACCAGACGGCATGCCAATCACCTTTGACCTTCAGCTTGAAGCCGAAATATTAGGCTGTAAGTTGATGTGGGACAAGAAAGCGCCTCCTTCTGTTAGAACTCACCCTCTCGCAGAAAAAAAAGAAATACCAGCAAAGCTTCCATCTCCTGAAGATGGAAGGTTTCCTATTGTGCTCGAAGTAATGAAATACATGAGCAAAAACTTTGGAAATGAAGTCGCTTTCTTTGGGCTGGTAACAGGTCCACTTACACTTGCCTCTCATCTCAGGGGAACGAATTTCTTTATGGATATGATAGAAGATCCCGAATACGCATCTTCACTGCTTGAATATGCTAAGAATGTGGCGTTGAAGGTCAAGGAATTTTATATCGGATCCGGCATGGATGTGATTGCTGTGGTTGACCCCCTTGTTTCCCAGATCTCTCCAAGGCATTTCAAAAAGCTGCTTCTGACAATCTACACCGATATTTTCACAGAAATCCGAAAAGAAAAAAGAAACTCTGCCTTTTTCGTTTGTGGCGATGCAACTAAAAACATTGAAGTTATGTGCCAGAGCAAGCCTGATGCAATATTCATAGATGAGAATGTGGATATGAAAGAGGCAAAAGGCATTTGTGAGAAATATGAGGTTGCACTGGGTGGCAATATTCCCCTTACGACAGTGATGCTTTATGGAACTCAGCAAGATAACATGAAGTACGTGGTAGATATGCTCGACTCCCTGGAAAGCAATCGCCTGATAATTGCCCCAGGGTGCGACATGCCTTATGACACACCACCGGAAAATGTGATAGCGATCCAGCAGGCAATCAAAGAGCCTGAATCCGTAAGGGAGATGCTGAAAAATTACATAAAGGTAGAGGAAGAAGACGATATAGAATTACCCGATTACGCCAATCTCGGAAACCCCTTGTAGAAGTTTTCACACTGGATTCTGCTACATGTGCCGCATGCACTTATATGGTCGATGTGGCTCAAATAGCTAAGAAATATTTTGGAAACAAGATTGACGTGGTGGAATACAAGTTCTCGGAGATTGATGGCATAAAACGAATAAAGAAAATGGGCGTCAAAAAGCTACCAAGCATATATATAAATGGAAAGTTGAAATTCTCATCCATTATTCCCAACAAGGAAGAGCTCTTTGCGGAAATAGAGAAGGTGCTTTGAGAAAAATGCCGCGCATACTCTTGATAACAGGTTTTCTCGGAGCGGGCAAAACAACTCTTATAAAAAACATCATAACAGCTTTCGAGGGGAAAATAGGACTCATTGTAAATGAGTTTGGAAAAGCCGGTTTCGATGGAAAATGGCTGTATTCAAAAGGTATAGAGCTAATTGAGCTTGTTAACGGTTCTATATTTTGCTCCTGCCTTGAACCGAAGTTCATAGATGCTATAAAAACTATGCTTGCCAAAAAACCCGATTTGATAATCGTTGAAAGTTCGGGACTTTCCGACCCGAATAACATGGGTTTTGTCCTTTCAAAAGCTACTGAAAGCAAGGAACTTCTTCCTGAATTTCTCGGCGCAATAACTGTGATAGATGCTTCAAGAGTTGAACTTATAGAAAATTTTCCTGTTCTACAAAAGCAAATTGAAGTGGCCAAACTAATTTTGCTTAACAAAAGCGATTTGACCAATCATGAAACGTTAGAAAAGATGAGCGGCATTGTTCATAAGCTGAATCCGAAAACCCGGATATTGAAGACAAGATTTTGCGTTGTTCCCGATCTGGGAAAGAAAATCTTCAACACCCCTGAAAAGCCGTGTGCCACTCCCGGAGTTTCCACAAACACACCTCAATCCAGAGAAAAATCCGTTCTTCTTAAAACCTCAGGTGCAAGCCCTGAAGGGATTTTAAGCTTCCTGAAGGAATTTTCTCCAGAGGTTCTGAGAATAAAGGGTGAAATAGAAACTTCTCGAGGATGGTACAGGATAGACTGCACAGGAAGTCAGGTGAATTTTGAAAAGCTCGAAAATCACTCACCTGATTCCTGCATGGTAATAATAAGCAGCCGGGAAAAGCCCATAATCAAAGAACTTAAAAGAATATGGAGCCGTTACAACGACAGGAAAATTTCATTGAAGTGACTTCAGAAAAGCTTCCCCGTTTTCTGCAAATCTTAATAACCTCTAAATTCCCCTGGAAACAAGTGGTTTTATCCTAAAAGTGAATATGCAAAAACAGGGGAGGGGAAGAAGTGAAAAAAGTCGTAGTGGTTGACTATGGGTCACAATACACTCAATTAATAGCAAGAAGACTGAGAGAACTAAAGGTTTACAGTGAAGTCGTTCATCATACTGAAGATATTGATCCGGTTGATGCCATCGGGGTAATTCTTTCCGGTGGACCAAAAAGTGTTACTACTGAAGGAGCTCCCGACCTTCCAAAATGGTTTTATAAAATAGATGTCCCCGTATTGGGCATATGCTATGGAATGCAGCTCCTCGTAAAGAGTTTCGGTGGAAAGGTGGCAAAAACAGAAGCTGCTGAATACGGGCGGACAGAAATAAAAATCCTTAAACCTTCATTAATTTTAGATACCCTTCCTGAAAACTTCATCGTCTGGATGAGCCATGGTGATAGCGTAATTGAATCACCATGCAATTTTGAAGTATTAGTCGAAACAGAAAACAAAATCCCTGCCGCTCTTTGTTCTGAGGACAGAAGAATCTGGGCTCTTCAATTTCACCCGGAAGTCAAACATACGGAATACGGGACGAAAATCATAAAGAACTTCCTGTTCAACATCTGCCATGCTGAACAAAACTGGACCATGGAAAGATTTCTCGAAGATAAAATAAGTGAAATTCAAGAAACTGTGAGAGACAACAGGGCCATTCTCGGGTTGTCAGGCGGGGTTGATTCATCGGTTGCTGCAGTGCTTGTTCATAGAGCCATTGGTGATCGGCTAACCAATATTTTTGTTGATCATGGTCTTCTAAGGTTAAGCGAAGCGCTGGAGGTTCCGGAGGTTTTCAGAGACAAGCTGGGGCTTAATCTCGATGTTGTGCACGCAAAAGAGCGTTTTTTGAGAAAGTTGAAAGGTGTTACAGATCCGGAGGAAAAAAGGAAAATTATAGGCGAGGAATTCATAAGAGTTTTTGAAAAAGAAGCAAAAAGGGTAGGTGGAGAATTTCTGGTTCAGGGAACGATCTATTCAGATGTCATAGAGAGTGCCGCTTCGGGAAAAGAGACTGCAAAGATAAAATCCCATCATAACGTTGGTGGATTGCCGGAAAAGATGAATCTCAAGATTATAGAACCTCTCAGAAATCTCTTCAAGGATGAAGTAAGGAAGCTCGGAGAGTTGCTGGGAATACCTTATGAGATACTTTACAGGCATCCTTTTCCCGGCCCGGGATTGGGGATAAGAATTATAGGTGAGATAACCGAGGAAAAGCTTCAAATCCTGAAAGAAGCTGATTCGATTTTTATTCAGGTTCTTAAAGAAAAGGGCTGGTATGAACGAACATGGCAGGCTTTTGCCGTGCTGTTGAGCTCTAAATCCGTCGGAGTTGTTGGTGATGAAAGGGCTTATGATTACGTTATAGCTCTTAGAGCCGTAAACAGCGTGGAAGGAATGACAGCAGATTGGTCAAAAATCCCTCATGAAATTCTCGATGAGGTTTCAAGAAGGATTTGCAATAGCGTAAAAGGCGCGGGCCGCGTGGTTTATGATATCACTTCAAAACCTCCAGCAACGATCGAGTGGGAATAAGCTGACTTAACTGTCACCGTTCCAGCCAAATTTTTTGAAATCAACTTTCCCATTTTTATTGAACTCGACGCCTTCTCTTTCAAGGAAGAGGCGTTGAGTTTCCATCGCCTCAAACTCTTTCAAACTTATAGTGCCTTTACTGTTAATAACTCTGTGCCATGGAACTTTGTTGTTTTTCAAAGAAGCCAATGCAAAACCCACCATTCTCGGTGTGCATCCCACAATATTCGCTATCTGCCCATAGGAAGCAACTTTGCCAAAAGGGATTTGTTTCACTGTTTCATAAATCTTCTCATGCAGTCCTTTCAAATCCGAAATCATCTCCATTCTTTACAAAAGACGCATCTTCCTGAATTTCCTCGCTGAAATCAAAGTCAATGTAATGCCGAATAATCCCATTATTATAAAGACCACGGAATATCCGAATTTGTCCATTGAATATCCCAATATCGGGAAGAAAAAAGCCATAGAAACACTGAATCCCATATTTATGAAAGAATTTGCTGTTGCACGATATTGCGAATCCAGCTCTTTATTTATATAATAATCCATTAATGGATCAAGAAAATTTTCTACGTTGCTAATTAATAAAAACAATGCAACAGTGATTCCCAGAGGAGCCATACCATAAAAAATCATAGGAATTCCAAGCGAAAAGCCCGTGAATAGAAAAAAATTTCTCCTGCCCATTGCTTCTTCTATTCTCCATGCAGTTTTTGCTATGATTACCCCAAGCAACGCAGAAATCGTAAAAAGCATACTCACCCAGAATGGGCTCAATCCTTTGCTTCCAAGAAAAGTCTGAGAATACATTCTGAATGAAGCTCCTAAAAAGGAGATTCCCACCCAGAACACGAAAATCCATCTCAGAAATGAGACTCCAAATATCTGTTGAGCCCCATTTTTTATCAGCGTAAGGTATCCTCTAAAGTTCTTCTCGCTTTTTTCATAGGGTGGTTCTTCTAAGAAAAGTATCAGAATGAAAAATAAACTTCTGGAAATTATCGCTCCAATATAAACAGCTGCCCAATTAATCCTTGAAAGAAAACCTCCACTTACGTTTGAAAAAAGCTCCCCAAGGACTAACAATGCTAAAAAACTCCCGGCAGCCTTTTTGTAATTGGTTTCAATTCTCAAAGCTTTGTAAGTGTCGTAGATCAGAGCGGTATCTGACCCGGAGACAAAAGTCATTGAAAAGCCAAAAAGAAAAAAGGCAAGAGCAAAATTCCAAAAAGAATGGGCGAAGAGCATAAACGTGTAGGTCACGATAAAAAGTCCCGCACCAATGACCATAGACCGCTTTCTACCTATTAAATCCCCTATTGCCCCTGTGGGAATTTCAAAGGTCAACCCGCTCACATGAAGAATGGCCTCACAAATCCCGATCTCGAGCAAGCTGAGTCCCCTGTATTGCATGTACAACAACCAGAGAACATTATCTACCCTGATTTGCGAGAGAAAATGATATATATAAAATAGCGGGATATTTTTCTTTAAGATCTCTTCATCATTTTGCATACTCAACCTTCAGTATCAGCATAAAGAATGTATTCCCTCTCTGTTTCTTCTAATTTTGCTTTCAACCTTCTTATGCCTGGAATTTCAATAAATCCCCCTATTTTAACAGGTTTTGATTCAGAGAAAAAAACAATTTCGTCAAAACGGAACTCTTTTTCAATTCTTCTAACCCTGTTTTTTCGTTTTACGAAGAGAGGTATTCCGTTAAATTGAGTCCCAAAAATGTGCTCATTGAGTATGTACGGCCCCTTCCAAGTTATGTTCATTGGATCCATACCCATCATTGGAAAAGTCCCCTTCAATACTATTCTGTACCCGCTGGAATTTTCAAATTCAGAAAACTTCCTTTCTATTAATTCGTTGTAATTGCAAATGGCATATTGTGAACTCTTCAGAACATCTTCCGGGATTTCTTCCGGATTAAAACTCTTCTTTGGTACGCTTACCAAATCCTTGAAAAAATCGTATAAATACCTTTCAGAATTCATATATTTTTTTTGCCAACTTTCATCCAACCTGTCAAGAATGAAAGCTATAAACATTCCTGGCGCATAACAACTGAGCCGGAAGTTCTTAAGCTTCAAATTGATCTCAGCCATGTTTCTGCCCCGCAAAGCAATTGAATATTTCAAGGGAATTGATTCATAATCGCTGTACACTTTTGTTTCAATATAAAAAGCGATTCCTTCAATACTTTCTTGGGCGAGTTCATAGTTTAACGCATCACCTATAATGCTTCTTCTGTATTCCCTGAGGCTTATGAATTTTGAAAGCCTTTCACTGAGTTCTTCCATGGAGTCTGAATATAAAGCCTTTATCAACTCCCGCCTTTCGATGGTTCTTATAGCAAGGTTTTCTTTGGTGAAAGGGTATTCTAAAATCTGAAGCTCATTAGCCCAGCGCTTTTCCCCTTTCATCTTTTGATAGCTATGGAATGCCTCATGAAAGATATATGAAAGCAATTTTCCAAAAGAAATGGAAGCGTCTGTGGTTGTTAAATCCCAGATAGCCACCTGATATCCCTCAAGATCTATTGTTGTATTTCCATAAAACCTGTCATCTTTTTCCCCAACGAGGATACTTCCCCGTTTTTTGAATCCATCAAGGATTTTAGGATAACCCGCTAAAAAAACTCTTTCATTGTCATACAAGGCAATTGGAAGTTCAGGAAAATCAAACCAGAATCTTTTTCTGAAGATTTCATCTCTCATAGTATTTTCGAGTTTCTTGAGTGTGGATATTATTTTCTCAGTACCGTTTAAATTCACAAAATTTCCCCCTTCGCATAAATTCACATTTGAATCTCTATGTACTATTTTACAAAATGACCCGGTTTTTCGTTGTTGGTTGTAGGTTGTGCGTAAATCTTGTCCAATCCTTTCAGGGGGTAAATATGTAACGTACAACGAACAACGCACAACATACAACGATTTCCTTGTTTCTCGATTTTCTCGTAACTCAGCCTTTATGAAACGCCTGACCCATACTTATCTTGTGTTACTCAATGGTATTACCAACTCAAAACAGTGCTATAATTGGTGAAATATCGTCAGGATAGTGGAACTGATTTTTCTGGAGGGGATAGCATGACTGAAGTAATTAGCAAAGCATCAAAGGTGAAAGCGGCAGCAAAAAAACTCGCACTTGCAACGACTTCAGAAAAGAATGAAGCTTTAACCGCAATAGCAGATGCCCTCAACGAAAGCAGGCTTGAAATACTCAAAGCAAACGCCGAAGACGTTAAGAATGCAAGAGAAAAAGGCGTAAGGGAATCCCTTGTCGATAGGCTGAAACTCACTGATAAGAGAATTGACAGCATGATCAACGCTTGCCATGAAGTTTCAAAACTCAAGGATCCTGTGGGAGAAGTTATCAATTCCTGGGTTGAGAAAGAATTGAGAGTCGCGCAAATAAGGGTACCATTAGGGGCAATTGGCATGATATATGAGTCAAGACCTAATGTAACGCTTGATGCCACCATTTTGGCATTGAAGGCAGGCAATTCTGTCTTGCTGAGGGGTGGAAGTGATGCAATCAGGTCAAATCTGGCCATTGCTAAAGCAATTAAAGGTGGTCTTAGCAATTCCAGCCTTCCAGAAACTTCTGTGGAGATCATTGAGGATACAGACAGAAAAAACGTTCAAGAAATGCTGAACCTTGACAATTATCTATCTTTGATTATTCCTCGAGGTGGGGCAGGATTGATAAAGTTCGTTGTGGAAAATTCTTCTGTACCCGTTCTCGAAACAGGCGTTGGCAATTGTCACATTTTTGTTGACGAGACCGCTAATATAGAAAAATCAATTGAAATAATCGACAACGCTAAAACCCAGCGCCCTGGTACCTGCAACGCTGTTGAAACTGTTCTTGTACATAAAAACATAGCTCAAAAACTCCTTCCCGCTCTGGCAAGACGGTTAAATTCAAAGGGAGTTGAGATCAGAGGATGTGAAACAACAAGAAAGTTCATTGATGCAAAAGCAGCTTCTGAAGAGGATTGGGCCACTGAATACCTCGATCTCATTCTTGCGATAAAAGTGGTCAATTCTCTTGATGAGGCCATATATCACATCCAAAAATATTCAACAGGACACTCAGAAGCAATACTAACTGAGAATTACAGCAACGCAAGAGCATTCACAACTACAATAGATGCCGCGGCAGTTTATGTGAACGCTTCAACCAGGTTCACAGATGGTGAGCAATTTGGTTTTGGTGGCGAAATCGGGATAAGCACCCAAAAGTTACATGCAAGAGGCCCAGTTGGTTTGAGAGAACTGACCACATACAAATATATCGTATTGGGCAATTATAAGGTGAGGGACTGATTTTGAAGAAGATCGTAGTAAAAGTGGGTAGCAATTTGCTGGTAAAAGGTAATGGAACAATAGACAAGGAATACATGGTAGAGCTTGCGAGAGTTCTCACCGGGTTCTGGCAAAAAGGCAACCGTGTTGTGCTTGTATCTTCTGGGGCAAAAGCAGCGGGCTATGGAGTGGCTCTTCGCACGGACGTTAATCAAGATCTGTATATCAAGCAGGCATTGTGCGCGGTAGGGCAGGTTCAGCTTATGAAACTCTATGAAAGGGTCTTTGACCTCTATGAAATAAAAGTTGCGCAGTTCCTTATAAACCGTGAAGACTTCAGCGATAGGAAAAGATTCCTAAATCTCAGGAATACGCTAATAGGCTTGCTAGAAATGGGCTTTTTGCCAATAGTAAATGAAAATGATACTGTTTCTACAGAAGAAACCAGTTTTGGCGACAATGACGTGCTTGCAGCTATGTTCTCAATTGGATGGAAAAGCGATTATCTATTCCTTCTATCCACAATAGATGGAATAATAGATGAAACCGGAAAGAAAATCGATGAGTACAATTTCGGTACGCGCTTGAAAAGACTTCCAGGAAGCGGTTGGGGAACAGGGGGCATACAAACGAAGATAAGGGCTGCGAGGGCGGCTTCGGCGGTTGGAATAGAAAGCTGTATATGCAATGGGAAAAAGCTTGAAAACTTGGAGAAATTTATAAAAGGCGAAAATATTGGGGCACGTTTCAAAGCGCGTAATACCATCAATTCAAGGAAAGCCTGGATAGGTTTTCTTTCCTCAACTTCGGGAGTGGCAGTGGTAAACAAAGGCGCTGAAATGGCATTAAAAAAATCCAAAAGTCTATTACCTGTTGGTGTTGTTGAAATCAAAGGAGATTTTCATACCGGAGATATTATCGATGTTTTGAGTGACGATGGAAATAGAATTGGAAAGGGTATTTCAAACTTCGACAGCATCGAAATCAGAAAAATTGCCGGGCTGAAGAGCCAAAAAGCAAAAAAGAAGCTTGGCTACGACTGCCCGACTGTTTTCATACATGCAGACAACTTCTGGAAAGAAGACTAAATTCTGAAAGGTCTTCAGGTTAGTTCTTCAAATTTGTCTTTCCCGACACCGCATACAGGGCACACCCAACTTTCTGGTAACTCAGTGAAAGATGTCCCGGGTGCAATTCCCGATTCAGGGTCGCCATTATTAGGATCGTAGATATATCCGCATACCGTACAACGGTATTTTTTTTCGTCTGATGATTCTTTCCTTTTTTCTTTCACATATGTTGGAGCGGTTTTTGGAGACTTTCCGCCTTTGATTTCATGGTAGTAAGCATATGTCATGGGTGCTTTTTCAGAGACTATTTCAGCTTCAACGAATTTCCCAATAATAACAACATGGGTACCAACATCCATTGAATTCACGACTTCTGCTTCAAAATTTGCAACACAGTAATCTTCAAGCAAAGGTACACCGGTTATTCCTGTTTTATGACTTATATCCTTGAATTTGTCTATATCTCGCCCGGATTTAAATCCAAAATGCCCTATGAGTTTCAAAGGGGTATCTTGTGATAATACGGATATTCCAAATACTTTGCTTTCTCGAATTAAGTCATGGGTAAGGTTTTGCTTGTTTACACAAATAGCTACCGTTGGAGGTTCTGCCAGTACCTGAAATACAACGTTAGCTATCTGCCCGTTTTTCTTTTCACCCATTTTTGATGTAATTACGTATAAGCCATATGTTACTTTAAATAACGCTTCCAGATCCATTTTCTCACCTCCTGGATGTACAAATTTTCAATAAACCCATCATGATAATGCCTATTTCTATTCTACATTACACACCTTACAGTTATTCGCACTTTTAAAGCTCAAGACAAAGATGCACATTCATGCGAAAAAACTTGTGATTATTATAAGATCATTTCAAAGGGATTCATTGCTTTCAAAAGTTTCTTTTATTCTTCCGGATTTCATTACATACATTTAACTTCGAATCTATTACTGTTAGAATTTTTAGCAGGATTATAGTTTATAATTTAAATGATTAAATTTTTAAATTTAGAAAGAAGGCAAACAGGTGCGAAAAAGAACCTCACTAATGATTATCTTTATCTTTGTACTGTCCTCCGTTGTGATGTTTTCCTTTCTGCCAAAGTTAAGTTATGGCACCACCGAGGAGCTCACCTTTCGCGAAGGAAATTCAGCAGAAAATCTCCCGGATAAGCTCCTGATAATAGTTAAAACACCTGGTATTTTTGATCCGAAAAATTCCATAGCTCTTTACAACGCGGTGAAGTCATTAAAAGCAATAGAAGGAGTAATAAAGGTTAATTCCATTTTCGATGCTGCCGATGTTAAACTTAAAGGTTTCAATCTTGATGGAAAGCCATATTTCAACGATGGTAGTCCATCGGAAAACGTCGTTGAGATTTTAAACAATCCTCTTTACGTTGACAATCTCATCGATTCTGAAGGAAAGGTCGCTTTCATTATTCTGGATGTTAAGAATGTCGATCTTGAATCAGTAATTAATGTTCTTAAAAACCTTCCAGAGAATTTTTCTTACAACCTTACGGGCACCCCGGTGGTTGATTATGGAATTCAAAAATCCGTGAAACAACTGATTTTCATTTTTCCTCCGGTGCTTTTTTTCCTCATGTGGCTGATATATTTTTTCAGGCTTGGTGATGCCCGTTCTGCTACCCTTCCACCTTTATTTGCTGCCCTTGCAGCTGGATTTACATATTCTATCGCTGCAATTATAGGGATAAAACTCGATATATTGACATCGACTGCAGGACTTTTTGTCATCGTGGTGAGTTCCTCATACGGGCTTCACGTTATTGACAGGTATCTTCTTTTCAGGTCGGAGCAGAGTCATAGCGGTGCTTTAATGCATGCCATAAAAGATGAAGCTCCATCACTCTTCCTGTCAGCACTTACAACTGCGGTAGGATTTTTGACCTTTCTTTTTAGCTCCATGAAAGCTATGAAAGAACTGGGGTTGCTTGTCTCTCTGGGAGTTGGATTTAGTTTTGTATTTTCGCTGGTAGTAATTCCGGCTTTCATATCTCTTATTGATTTTAAGCCCCATCACAAAAGAATGACCATAAAATTCAAGCTGAAAAGCAAAATTGGAGTAAGTATTTCAATTATCATGCTTGTCTTGCTGGCAATTTCGCCCTTTTTTATAAAGAATTTAGAAGTGAATTCAGACCAATTCGGTTTTTTCAAAAAGAAATCTGATCTGGTTCGTTCGGCAGAAGCCAGTAAAAAGGCTTTTGGCTGGGTCGTTCCTTTTTATGTAGAGCTCAAGAAAGATGGTAATTTCACCGCTAAGGATGCGCCTGTTATTGAAAACCTACTCGATGATCTTCATTCAATTAAAAATGTACATGGTACCAGTTCAATAATGGACATTGTTGACAATTTCAATATCCCCCTCCCAATCATGATGATTTTCTCTCGCACTGAACAGGGACAGGAATTTCTGAACGAATTTGTAGAAGGTAAAAATCTGCGCATAATGGTAAAAACACCTATAACAGATGCAGTGGGTGCAGTAGGGCTTAAGACATCTATTGAAGCAATAATGGAAAAATATTCACAGTACTCATATGAAGTGAGTTCGCCCCTTTTGAATTTCGCGGCTTTGAATATGGACACTTCCAAAAATCAGATAATGACTATATTAATGGCTTACGGGGCAATATTTATATTGTTATTGATTGTTTTCCGCAATTTGCGCTATACCCTTATAGCAATAGTTCCAATAATAGGAACTACCATTATGAACTTCGCTTATATGGCGATCTTTGGTTTAAATCTGGATGTGGGAACATCTATTGTTGCAGGAGTACTCATGGGGCTTATAATTGATTACTCAATTCACTTAATGCTCAGATATCGCACTATTGAAAAGGAAAAGGCTAAAGCGATGGCGATACAAAAAGCCATGGATGATATAGGCCCTGTAATTGTAGCCAGTGGGCTTTCTCTTGGCGCAGGGTTTGGTGCCTTATTTTTCACATCGATGAAAATCTACTCCGATTTGGCTTTACTTCTTGTGTTTGGTGTGACTACTGGTGTGGTTATAACGCTGTTCACAGTACCAACTCTTCTCCGCTTAAGCGAGTTTGCAAAAAAATCTCCCTCAATCAGGAGAGGTATCAGAATGAACAAAAAAAGGGCATCAGCAGCAACTGTTGGTATTGACCACGATAATTAGCTGCTTTCTTGTAAAAGCTCGAGCGCTATTCTTGAACGTTCCAGATCGACCGACAAAACTTTTACCTTTACTATTTGTCCCACGGATAGAATTTCAAGAGGGTCTCTTATTTTTCGCCCCATCTTTGAGCGATGTATTAAACCGTCCTGTTTAACGCCAATATCTACAAAAGCGCCAAAGTCTACAACATTTCTCACAGTCCCTTCCAGCATCATCCCCGGTTGCAATTGTTCCATTGTAAGCACATCATCTCTTAACAAAGGCCTGGGGAGTTCGTCTCTTGGGTCCAGGCCGGGCTTTTTTAAGGCCTCTACAACATCTCTTACAGTTATAGGATTGTATCCCGTACTCTTGCAGAAACCATGAACATCGAATTCCTGGAGCTTATTTCTTAGATCTTCTTTGATTTCTGCAAAATTCTCCAGGGTAATGTCGAAACTTTTAAGCACTGCTTTTGCAATTTGGTATGACTCTGGATGTATCGTGGTGCTATCCAGTGGGTTTTCACCATCGAGTATCCTGCAAAAACCCGCTGCCTGCTCGAATGCTTTGGGGCCAATACCCTTAACTTTCAGTAATTCTTCGCGCTTTTTGAAAAGCCCCTTTTCTTCACGGTACTTCACGATATTCTCCGCGCTTTTTTCATTCAAGCCGGATATATACTTCAGAAGATGTTTTGAAGCTGTGTTCAGGTTAACCCCTGCAAAATTCACAGCTGATTCCACTTCTCTGTCAAGAGCCTTTTTTAGCTTTGCTTTGTTTACATCATGCTGGTACATGCCAACACCTATTGCTTCAGGTGGAATTTTTACATACTCGGCAAGGGGATCCTGAATTCTTCTGGCAATAGAAATCGCTCCTCTGGTTGTTACATCTAAATCCGGGAATTCTTCAATAGCCACCTTTGAAGCTGAATATACCGAAGCGCCAGCTTCTGATACTATAAGATATTTACAATCTAATTTGTTCTTCTTGATAGTTTCAGCAACAAAGAGTTCTGTTTCACGTGATGCTGTCCCGTTCCCGATTGCTATTATTTCAACCCCGAGCCTTTCAACAGCCTCAACTACTTTCATTTCTGCCTGTATGGTTTCGTTCTTTGGAGGGGTGGGATAAATAGTATCATAATACTTCACAGAACCATATTTGCCTATCACGGCAATTTTACAGCCTGTTCGATATCCGGGGTCTATTCCCATGACAACCTTTGAGCCCAGCGGAGGTTGCAACAGCAAATTGCGCAGATTTTTCGAAAAAACAGCTATTGCCCTATTTTCTGCCATTTCTTTTAGTTCGTTTCTTATTTCCCTTTCGATAGATGGTAAGAGAAGACGCTTAAGGGAATCTTTAGCTGCTTCTATCAACTCAGCATAGTACGCGAGTTTATTATCATAATTCATCATTTTCACCACAATGGGCAAAAGGTCATCAGTTGTTTCAATACTAATCTTTATAGCCTTTTCACGCTCACCGCGAAACAAAGCCAGTATTCTGTGGGGAACAAGCTGGGAAATGGGCTGGCTGAAATCATAGTAATCTCTGTAAATTCCCTTTGGATCTTCAGCTTCTCCCCGTTCTGAACGGAGTTTTCCGCTTTTCCTGATTACTTCTCTTAATTTACCTCTCAATGGGAGATTGATGGCTATCTCTTCAGCAATTATGTCCTTTGCCCCATTTATGGCATCATCGATACTATTCACACCTTTTTCTTTGTCGATAAAAGTAGAAATGAGTTCGTCATTTTGTGAAAAGCTGCTCTTCAGTAATTCCGCAAGTGGCGTTAATCCCTTTTCCCTGGCGAGATCGGCTCTGGTTTTCTTTTTGGTTTTATAAGGAGCGTATAAATCTTCAAGCTCCTGAAGAGTTGAAGCCCCTAAAAAGGCTTTCTTTAATTCCTGTGTCAACTTTCCTCGCTCTTCGACAATCCTGATAATCTCCTGTTTTCTTTCATGAAGCTTTTTGAAATGTTCCAGCAGATCTGATATTTCCCTTATCTGAATTTCGTCGAGTTCACCTGTTTTCTCTTTACGATAGCGTGCGATAAATGGAATTGTTTTACCGTCTTCAAGGAGCTCAATGGCATTTTTCACTTTCCACTGTGGGAGTTTCAATTTATCAGCTATTTCGCGAGAAAAATCCATTTTATCGTTCACAAGATAACCTCCTGAATAGTTTTCAAAACTTCAATAGGGAATTTTCCCAAAGCCGTTTCATCTGAAAGGACAATCCCCTTGTAACCATGCTCAACCAGATCCACAAGGTGGCAGATTTCGCTTCTTGTTGGCACGGGATGTTCTACCATATGCTCTAAAACGCCACCTGCCATTAGTACAGGAATCTGGAACTCAGGAATTAGCTTATTGAAATCCCTGTAATACTGTGCAAGCCCTTTATAACCAAGCTGTGCCCCCAAATCTCCCCGACATAGCCACAACTCATCGGCAATTTCCCCAATCTTCAAAAGGGACTCTCGGGTAAGCTCTCGCTCAATTTTGGCAGCAACGTACCTTCCCGATAGGGCTTTCAGTTCTTTAATTTCTTCTGCTGAGTAAGCAAAAGAAAGGGCATATCTTACAAAATCATATCCTTTTGTTCTTTCAACTATCATTTTATCCATATCGGTAATACCTGTAAGATCAATGGGATGTGGAGAAATGTTCAAACCTTTTGCGCCTTCAATGATGCCGCCTTTTAATACAAGCGCTCTTGCAAAATCGATTCCAACATTAAGAATTTTTAGCTTGATTTTCCCGTCAGAAAGGGAAAATTCCTGCTCAGGAACCAGCAATTTTAAGGTTTCAATGTCAATGAGCAGGGCATTGCGCTTTGAAGAATCAGTAACCAGCTCGACCTGTTGGCCTGCTATGAGTTTGAGTTTGGGCTGATAACGGCTTAATCTCAATTTATTTCCTTTCAAATCTATATAAACTGGTAACTCAATTCTTTTGCCCTTAAAAAACTCCAGAAATTTCAAAAGCTTAACTATGCTTAAATGTGAGGAGTTTAATCTTAAAGCTTTTGCACCGCTGTTTATAAGGGCTTCAACAATCTCTGTGTTCTTAATTGTCGCAACGACGAAAAATCCCTTCAAGCAAACACCCCCCTATACAAAAGATTATAAGCTATTTCAGCAAACTCTGTCAGCCTTTTCATATCCTAAAGGTTTCTAAATCATTTGACAGATAATAAGTGTAATAAATTTGCCTTCAAATGATATAATTACATTGCCTTTACCGTTATGTGTTTAATATTCGCACACATAAGAAGCAGATTGTAAATCATTCGATTTTATTAAAAAAAGGGGGGATTTTATGGATCTGACCTTTCTTGACAGCTTGGTTCAGGCGGTTTTTGAAAACTGGTATATTGTCTTGCCTTTCTCTATACTGATGTATTTTGGTGCTCGCTTTTTTGAAGCAGTGACTTTGTTCCTTGTTGGTGCCGCTATTGGTTTTTTCTACATTTTCCCAATAGTGAACAACCAATTTGCTGATTTCATCGGTGGGCTATCCGAACCCATTCAAAACGCACTGCCTATCATTGTTGCTCTGATAATTGCCGTGGCATTTCTTGCAGTTTATAAGGTAGCTGTTTTTATTCTCGTTGCTTTAGCCGCCGGCGGTTTGGTGTATTTCTTTCTTAAAATCGTTGTGGATTATTTGTCTGCTAACGTTGAACAATTGAGCGGTTTTCTCAGCAGCAGTGCAATGACTTATGTAATTATATTCGTGGCCATACTTGCGGCAATAGCCGGAGGGATTGTCGGAAGCAAAAAAAGTAAAAGTGTATTCACAGCAATATCAATTATACTCGGGTCTGTTGGAATAGTACTTTCAGTTTATGTCCTTACAATGAACATGGCTTTTGATGTACCCACAAACGAGCTCACCCAGAATATTTCAGCTATCCATATTTCTGCCATGGGTATTCTCGTTATTCTTCTTTCCATATTTGGCTTAAAAAGAGCTTTTAGACAAGCTGCATAAGAAAAATCCCGCAGGAATTCTTCCTCAAAGGAAGAATTCCTGCTTATTTTCCTTTCTGCTTTCTCCCATATCAAAACTTGACCCCAAAGCAAGAACTGTTGCGAGTTCCATAGGGAGCTCATGTTTAGCGAGTTTTTCTATTGTTATTTTGATAGGATATTCAACCCTAACAAATTCATACTTCAATGTTCCCTTATTTACATCAATAATCAAATAAGATGCCCTTGGGTCGCCATCTTTCGGCCTACCAACACTGCCGTCATTGAAAATGTACTTTCCTTTAATCCACATTGCCATGGGCAAGTGTGTGTGGCCGTTTACAATTACATCGGCATCTGTTGAGGAAACAATTTGTTCAAGACGCTCAGACTCAGTATCGGGTTTTACATATTCAAGTAAATGATTCAATGGGCTGCCATGAACAAGAAGAAATTTCACTTTCTCCACTTCAAATTCAAGTTTTTTCGGCAAAGCTTTCAAAAAGATTTTTGATTTGTCAGAGGTGTTTTTAATAGACCAATTAAGCGTAATATCACCTATTTCCGTTTCTCTTCCGGGGTTATAAGAACAACCACAGCTTTCTTTTTCATTGCCTATCGCATCATCATAATTTCCCATAATGGTGGTAATATTTTGCTTCATTATCGTTCTTACAACCTCTTCAGGGTCCGGTCCGTAGCCAACAAGGTCACCAATACAATACAATTTATCTATATTTTTCTCCTTAATATCCTCAAGCACCGCATTGAGCGCCTCAAGATTTCCATGAATATCTGAAATGAATGCAAGTCTCATGTTGCTACCTCCATTATCTCCTTAGTGGCACGCTCTCTTTAATTCCTTTTTCTCTATGGCGTATTCCTTTTTAGTGAGTTCTATAATTTCTTTTATGAAAGGCTCATATGGCCTGGAAGGGTTGTAATATCTCCAGCGTCCCTCTTGCCTAACGTCGATAAGCCTTATATCAAGCAATTCCTTTAAGTGCCTTGAAATAGTAGGCTGGGGAACATCAATAAGTTCCTTGAAGTCACACACACAAAGTTCATCATACGTGTCTATAAGAGCAAGCATTTTGAGATTTAGTTCTTTGCTTAGAACCTTTAAAATATCTGATAACATTATTGCTTTCGATTTCACTATAATCCCTCTTTCCTAGTTAGCAAATGAGAATTTTTCTCTGTTCCTTTTCATTATAGCAACAAGTGAAAGCATTACAGGAACTTCAACAAGCACTCCAACGACCGTTGCAAGAGCAGCACCTGAATCCATGCCAAAAAGGATCAGAGCCACAGCAATAGAGAGTTCAAAGAAATTTGACGCACCTATGAATGCAGAGGGTGCTGCTTCAAAATACTCTATTTTCAACGCTTTTGCTCCCATGTAGCCAATGAAAAATATCAGATAGGTTTGAAAAATCAAAGGAATTGCTATTAGGAGTATATGAAAGGGGTTCTCAAAAATCGTCTTTCCCTGAAACATGAATACAAAGACGAGAGTAAGAAGCAACCCAATTTTAGTAAAGGGATCAAAACGAGGAATGACTTTTTCTTCAAGATACTCCTTACTCTTATTCCGAACAACAAGGTGCCTTGTTATAATCGCTAAAAGCAATGGTATAGCAACGTAAAAAATTACGGACCAAAATATTGTTGAAAAGGGTACAGGAAAACCCGTTGATACTCCTATAAGTAATTTTCCAAGAGGTGCAAAAACAAATAAAATAACCAGATCATTGATTGCAACCTGAACCAGTGCGTAGTTAATGTTTCCTTTTGCAAGATAAGTCCATACAAGAACCATTGCTGTGCACGGAGCAAGCCCTAAAAGTATCATACCTGCGATATACTCATTAGCCAATACATCTGGAATAAACGACGCAAAAATAAACCTCATAAACAACCAGGAAAGAATGGCCATCGTAAAGGGTTTGATTGCCCAGTTGACAATGAGTGTCAAAAACAGCGGCTTTGAGTTTTTCTTAACATTAACAACTTCTTTGAACTCGATTTTTAACATGATGGGATACATCATAAACAGAAGAACTATTGCAACTGGAATCGATACATTGGCTATCTCCCAGCTTCCTAAATCATCAGCCAGCTTTGGCCAAAAATTTCCAATCACTGCACCAAGAATCATTGAAATAGCTACCCAAATTGAAAGATACTTGCTGAAGAAGTCTAATCTTTCTTCTGGCATATCATAACCTCCAATGATATATTCATATATTCGAATATATGAATATAATAACAGAAAATATTTTTTTGTCCACATGCTGATTCGATACTCATTTTAAAAGCGGATTAGGGTCTGGAGTGCAAGGTATATTCGTAGTGTTTTTTTCGTTGTAGGTTGTGCGCAAATCTTGTTCAATTCTTCTAGTGAATATGAAATGTTTGACGTACAACGCACAACCTACAACGTTTTAATTATCTCTCGTTCTATTCTCGCAACTCGTTACTCAAATCTCGGTTGCTTCATCTCGATTCTCGTTTTCATTTTATCGGATTTTTGATTCTCGGCATTTACGGTACCGGAACCATGCCTGTGTGTTTTTCATCATGACGGAACATAGGCCAATCTGAATTCGCAGGACCGCCACTGTT
The DNA here is from genome assembly GCF_001636545.1 of Kosmotoga arenicorallina S304. GTDB lineage: Bacteria > Thermotogota > Thermotogae > Petrotogales > Kosmotogaceae > Kosmotoga_B > Kosmotoga_B arenicorallina. The sequence goes on from NZ_JFHK01000003.1 coordinate 87,634, forward strand.
GCCTTTGAGAGCGTAAAGAAACCACCCAACACCTACATAAATAGTGCCATTATTACTGATGACAGGTGATGAATATACATAATCCCCCAATAAATATTCCCATTTTTTCGTTCCATCAGCGTTTATTGCGTAAAAACCTGCATAATAGGTTCTGACATAAATAGTCCCGTCAGCACCTATTGCTGGAGACGAATATATAAAATCTGAAACTGAAAATTCCCATTTTTTTGTCCCATCTGGGTTTATCGCATAAAGCTTTCCGTCAAGGCTTCCAATATAAATTGTGCTATCAACACCAATTGCAGGTGATGAATATATCCGATCCCCAGTTCGAAATTCCCACTTTTTTGTCCCATCTGGGTTTATCGCATAAAGCTTACCATCATAACTTCCAACATATATAGTTCCATCACTGCCTATTGCAGGGGATGAATGAACCAAATTTCCTGTTTGAAATATCCATACCAATGTGCCATCCGGGCTTATAGCGTAAAGATTAAAATCATTGCTTCCTACATATATCGTCCCGTCAGCACCTATCGAAGGTGATGAATCTACCCCCCCTGATGTTGCAAATGACCATTTTTTTGTACCGTCTGGATTTATTGCGTAGAGATTGTTGTCCAGACTTCCAATATAAATAGTACCATCAGGGCCTATTGCGGGTGATGAATTGACAGCCCCAGAAAACTCGAATTTCCATACTTGAGTTCCTTCTGGACTGACTGCATACAAATGACCGTCATAACTTCCAATGTAAATGGTACCGTCATTTCCTATTGCTGGAGACGAGTCCACATCGTCACTTGCCTCAAATTTCCATTTTACAGTTCCATCAGGATTAATGGCATGCAAATAATTATCTCGACTTCCCACATAAACAGTACCGTCGTTACCAATAGCTGGTGATGATATTGTCCTGTAACCAGTTTGATATTTCCACTTAAATACAGTTGTTTTGAAGCTCCACAGAGAACCTTCGCTCATTCCTCCAAAGTTATCATGCGCGATTATTTTCCAGTAATACACTGTATTTCCATCGAGTTCTCCTGGATTAAATATTGTATTTGTTGTATTAGCAATTAAAATTGTGGGAGATGCACTTGTACCAAAATACACATCGTAACTCAGTGAATCCCCGTCAGGGTCACTGCAACTCCATGAAAGAGTAGGATTAAGGGAAACATCTACCTCGTCATTTGCCGGTGATGGGTCTGCTGGTGATAGAGGCGCTCTGTTAACATCCGTTACTGTTATTACAAACGTGTCTGTCGCATTTCCGCCCCAGCCATCACTTGCTTCTATCTCCACATTATATGTTCCTGATGCTTCATAATCCGGGCTGTAAGTATATGTCGCATCCGTTATAGTCCCTACTCCATTCAATATGGTGAAAATTAATGTGTCATTGTCGAGATCAGTTGCATATTCTGTCAGATCCAGAGTCAATGTCTCTCCTTCGTTTACACTCTGGTCACTTATGTCTATTTTAGGAACCCTGTTTGCAGTTGAAAAGCTCCAGATATCTCCTTCTGTTTCTATTCCTCTGTTATCTTTTGCAATTATTTTCCAGTAATAGGTTTTGTGGACATCTAAAATGCCCGGGTTGTACTCTTTTAATGAAATATCAGTCGCAACAAGCTTTATCGGGATTGGATTTGTACCAAAATACACATCAAATTTTATCGGGTCACCATCAGGATCAATGCAATTCCAGGAAAGGATTGGGTTGTGAGAAACATCAATTGCATCATCTGCAGGGAATGGATTCATAGGACAGACAGGTGCTCTGTTGACATCTATCACTGTTATCATAAATGTATCTGTCGCATTTCCACCCCAGCTATCACTTGCTTCTATCTCCACATTATATGTTCCTGATGCTTCGTAACCCGGATTGAATCTATATGTATTTGAAATTATCTTTCCAACTCCATATAGCAATTTGAAGGTTAATTCGTTTCCATCCGGATCCAAGACATATTCTGATAGGTTAAGTTTAAGGGTATCCCCTTCTTTAACGCTCTGATCAGGAATATCAGAAAATACCGGGGGAGAATTAAGTTTTAGACAGCCTGTACTTAGCAAGAGGATAAGAATAGAAAAAATAACCGATGAAATTACTCTTCTTTTCACTCAAATCTCTCCTTTGTATAAAGAGATTTTTTGGAGTGCTTCAGTTTTTAGACTTTGTTTTTTCAAATACAAAATCGATATGTAACATAGGCAATTCTTCTCTTTATAAATATTTGAGTCGTGTTGAAATCATCTTCATGCTATCACTTTCATAAAAGGAAACAAATAAAAAAATATAGTCAAAATAAAAAAATGATAAAAAACTTCCTTCCCATTTTTCTTCTTAACTAAGTACAAATTTTCTTTGTACTATATATCTGCTTCTCATCTTTGTTCCTGAGGACTATTTTCAAGATCTATTTCAACATATAAAAGCCCTTGTTTGTGAAGTGGTAGTTCAGCAATTATATTTCCAAGTTTATCCACCGCCATTGCTCCACCAAAGGAGTCTTCAATAATTCCATCTCCAAGGCAGTTGGCCACTAAACAATTAGTTTTAGCTTGTGCAAGGCGTTCAAGATAAAACCATTTTTCATCAGTATCCCACCAGTGCTGGACGTTATCTACCTTGTAAAAACTCCTTGCCATGGGGACAAGCAGTATATCTGGTTTGAGTTTTTTTACTTGCTCAAGCGCATCGTCGTGAAAAAGCTCGCCACAAATGAGAAAAGCAACTCTGCCAAAAGGAGTCTCAATTGCAAGGTGTTCTGATCCTTCTTTATAAACTTCTTCTGGGGCTTTTGGCGAATGCCAGCCTGAATCTGTTCGACGATGTTTCAAAACAATACGTCCATCAAATGAAATTAGTACTGCACTATCGTATAAGACCCCATCTTCTATTTCAAAAAAACCTGTGGCTATCCAGATTCCCAGTTCTCTGGATAACGATACAAGCTCATTTATGTATTTCCCTGAAATACTTTCGCCTAAAGTGAGATCCTTTTCTGGCGAATCGGTATTAACCAACCCGGTAAAAGCTGCTTCAGGGAAAAGAATTAGCTCTGCACCATTTTCAGCCGCTTCATTAATTAAACTTTTAATTATTGAGAAATTTTCTTCCTTTCTAGAATGAATTTTATTGACCGCAATAGCAAATTTCATGAGGCATTCATCCTTTCTTTCTTAATTTCGGCAAAGATTTTATCACAGTTTTCAATTTCTGCAACCGGTTCAAAACTCTAAAAACATATTCGCACAAATTAGAAAGGATTATCATGTTACTAATTGAAAATTTGTTTAGATCTTATCTATTAATAATTCGACTGATTTTTTCTTTTCATTAATTATGTGTCATTCTCGATTTTGTATAATATTATATAAAGTACTGGGGGTGGGTTTATGAAAAAATTTATCTCTCTGGTAATAGTTACTATTTTACTTTCTATACTTATTTCTTGTGCACGGTTGGTGAATGAACCACCTAGATATCCCGATAACCCTATCCCTTCTGATGATGCTACGAATGTTGAATTGTCGGTTATATTAAAATGGGAATGTTCTGATCCTGATGAAGACCCAATAAAATATGATGTGTATTTTGGTATAGATTCAGTTCCAACAACACTTGTTGCAACTGATATTTCATTAAAAGAGTACAACCCGGGCATTTTAGATGTACACACAACCTATTATTGGAAAATAGTTGCGAAAGATGCGAGAGCAAAAACTGAAGGCCCTGTATGGAGTTTTACAACATTAAACAATGATCCTGCAACACCGACATATCTTTTTCCCGATGATTCAGCAGAGCTTGAAATACCCGTGATACTCAGCTGGGAATGTTCTGATCCAGATAGTGATTCTCTAACATACGATATATACTTTGGCACAGACACAACACCGCCACTTTTTGTTTCAGGGGTTTCAGAAACATCATATACCCTGAATGAGTTGATTGGTAATAAAACATACTACTGGAAAGTGGTTGCTAAAGATGGCTATGGAGGAGAAGCAGAAGGGCCTGTCTGGAGTTTCACGACGATAAATAGAGCTCCTGCAACGCCTACATATCTCTCCCCCGCTGATGCTTCAACCGAGCTTGAAATACCCGTGGCACTCAGCTGGGAATGTTCTGATTCAGATGATGATTCACTAACATATGATATATACTTTGGCACAAACACAACTCCACCTCTTTTAACTACAGGAATTTCAGACACTTCTTATACCCCTGATGGAATAACTGGCCATACAACATATTACTGGAAAGTGGTTGCTAAAGATGGTTTTGGAGGAGAAACTGAAGGACCTATCTGGAGTTTCTCAACTGTAAACAGAGTTCCGGAAATAGACATAAGCGACCAGAGTGTAAACGAAGGAGAGACACTGACTTTGAACCTGACAGAATATGCCACTGATCTTGACAAGGACTCACTGGCTTTCACCATATTAAATGGGGTAGGGAGTATAACAGATACTACATACATCTACAGCCCGGATTACGAGGCATCAGGCACGTATAATATAGAGATAGAAGTAAGTGATGGATGGGGAGGGAATGCGACAGATACCTTTGCAATAACGGTAATGGATGTCAACAGAGCACCCCTATCACCATCAGACCCCTCACCGGCAAATGGCGAGGTAGATGTATCCCTCAATCCTGCTCTCTCATGGAGTTGCAGTGACCCTGATGGAGATCCTCTGAGTTATGATGTGTATTTTGGTATAGATCCAATTCCAGCAACACTTGTTGCGACCGAGATTGCATTATCGGAATACACTCCAGATACCCTTGATATTCACACAACCTATTACTGGAAAATAGTTGCAAAAGATAACAGAGGCGGGGAAACAGAAGGTCCTGTATGGAGCTTTACAACATTTAACAATGATCCTGCAACACCGACATATCTCTCCCCCGCTGATGCTTCAACCGAGCTGGAAATACCCGTGACAATCAGCTGGGATTGTTCTGACCCAGATGGGGATTCTCTGAGTTATGACATATATCTTGGAACAAATCCGACCGCTCCGCCTTTATACACATCAGGAATTGCTGATACATTTCTTGCACTGAACGATATAATTGGCCATACGACATACTACTGGAAAATAGTTGCCAGAGATGATTTTGGTGGAGAAAGCGAAGGACCCATATGGAGCTTTTCAACTGCAAATAGAGAGCCTCAGATACCCACAAATCCATTTCCGAATGATGGGGAAGATTCCGTTGATGTTTCTATAACACTCAGCTGGGAATGTTCTGATCCAGATGGTGATTCACTAACATATGATATATACTTTGGCACAAATACAACCCCACCATTAGTAGAGAGCGATTATTCAAAGATAACATACAATCCCGGAACTCTGGAGAGCACAACCACATATTACTGGAAAATAGTTGCAAAAGACGGAGAAGGTAGTGTTATTTCAGGCCCAATTTGGAGCTTCACAACTATGTCAGCTGGCACAAAAAAATGGGAGTTCGAGCTTCCCGGTGGTTCAGTTAGATGGTTTGACTCAAGCCCTGCGATAGGCAGCGATGGCACTATTTACATCGGCTCATATGATAACTATCTCTACGCAATAAATCCCGATGGCACAAAGAAATGGGAGTTTGATACTGCTGATTTGATTGAATCGAGCCCGGCAATAGGGGCTGATGGTACGATTTATATCGGTTCCCGTATTAGTGCTTCGGAGAATCCAAGTTTATATGCGATAAATCCTGATGGCACAAAGGAATGGGAGTTTTACACTGATGATTGGGTTTATTCTACTCCTGCCATAGGTGACGATGGCACGATATACATAGGTTCCTTTGATACCAAACTTTATGCAATAAATCCCGATGGCACTAAGAAATGGGAGTTTGATACTGCTGATTTGATTGAATCGAGCCCGGTAATAGGCAGCGATGGCACCATATATGTTGGTTCAGAAGATACTAAACTATATGCGATAAACCCCGATGGCACTAAGAAATGGGAGTTTGCCACCGGAGGCGCTATAAGTTCAAGCCCCGCAATAGGAAGCGACGGTACCATATATATAGGCTCTGATGATACCAAGTTGTATGCGATAAACCCTGATGGTACTAAGAAATGGGAGTTTGCCACTGGAGGTGCTATAAAGTCAAGCCCCGCAATAGGAAGCGACGGTACCATATATATAGGCTCAAATGATACTAAATTATATGCGATAAACCCTGATGGCACTAAGAAATGGGAGTTTGTCACAGGAGGTGCTATAAAGTCAAGCCCCGCAATAGGAGCCGATGGTACAATTTATTTCGGATCATCCGATCGTAAATGGTATGCTCTTTATCCCGATGGCACCAAAAAAAGGGAATTTCTTACCGGTGGAGAAATAGAATCAAGTCCAGCAATATGGGACGATGGAACTGTTTATTTTGGTTCGCGGGATAATAAATTATATGCAGTATACGACGATAATGGAGGGTTAGCAAATACCCCCTGGCCAAAATTTCACCATGATAGCTTTAACACGGGCAATTACAGCCATTGATAGCCAAAAATAAGCGGGATCAAAAGTTCCCGCTTATTTTTCTGGAATAACCAAAATTGCTGACCAGTATTTCAGGTAAAGGAGGGGTAGCTTTATTTTATTGCCAATTGTCTCCGCCTTTATTTCTTGAGGGGCAACATGACCATCAGGTGAGATGAAGAAAAATCGCGCATTATCCGGAAAAAAGGTTTTAGGGAAGGTTATGAACAGGTTGGAAAAATCCTCTGGCATTCGTTGCTTGGATCTCCATAATGAACTTCTTGCACTCACCAAATTCACGAAATTGATCATCATTCCTTGCTTCGAGTTTTTAAGGCTTACCCAAATTTTCCCTTTTTGGGGATTTGTTGAATAGTTTTCTTCAAAGTTCACATCGGATAATTCGTTAAATTCACCATTCAAAAAATCCTCATATCTAACCTGAAAATCATAGTAATTTTTCAGAGAGTCAAGAAATTTCATGTCCACAGCGTCCGCACCCGGAAAGTAAGGCCCGGAAAGTATACGCATTATTTCACCTATCTCAAGTCTTCTGCCCCCACTTATGGCAATGATAGAATCTGCCAAAAATATGCTGTGCTTTTTTATTCCTTCAAGATAAGCCGCCAGAATTACGGGCTTATCGCCGCTTCTTTTTTTGGCATCTGTTATCATTTTGTATAGGTCCTCATAAGTGTTGCAGCTCTCCCAGGGTTCGATATAGACCGTATCTGCCTTTGCTTCACTCTGGATTTTATTCGGCCAGTTGTTCACATAATTAAAGAATACAGGGCGATCTGTTTCCCTTTTTAGAAGGTTTATGAATTCCAAAAATCCCTGAGATGTTCTATATGGTATATATTTTCCATCCTTCATCATGTAAGATGTAAGATCTTTTGGGTATCCGTACTGGTCAAGGTGTATTCCATCGAATCCAAATTCAATGGTTTTTTTGCATTCATCAATGAGGAATTTTGTCCAATCCGAATCTTCCAGTGTATTTGTTATCAGTATTTTTTTATAGAAATCCAATGGAACCCAGCTTTCAGCTTCTTTTTTGTAGAGAAGCCACTCAGGATGTTTTTCGCCGAATTCCCTATTGCATGCATAAAGAGCTACATAAGCCATAGAGGCGATATTTCGTTTGTGCCCTTCATTTATTAGTTCTTTTAGAGTCGTGTTAGATATTTTTCTTACCCTCTGCCAGGCGTCTTTATATTCATCCCCTTCTTCATATACGAGCTTCCCATAGTCGTACATCCAGTCATAGTATTGAAGACCATTTATATGGAACTGCGTAAGATAATCCATTGTCTTTTCAATATCGTAGCGTTCAGGAAAGAAGTCTGTAAGAAAGCCGTACCTTGGCGAATCTAACCAACTATTCAACACGGAAAAGCCACGGCTGATATTATCACCAGATAATGCCAGATCTATTCCATATCCTCCAATTTCAAAGGGTGCATTAATTTCTATTGTTCCGGTCGTAGTTCCAACTTCGCTATGGATAATTTTTGTTCCACGAGTGATTTTAAGCTCATATTTAACACAATCATCAATGCCATCTATGGATAATATCATTTTGCTTCCGGGAATATAAAAGGCTTTATCGAAATTTAACTTCACAACAGCACCTCCAAAGCAAGAGAATAGGATGACAACCAGCAGAAAGAAAAGCCCTTTTCCTTTCATGATTTACCCCCCAGATCAAGCAATAGTTCCAGATAGTTGGCATGAGACCACAACAGTGGTCTGGCAATCTCACCCCAGCGTCCAAGCCATTCAGGATATTTTGAGCTATCTATCAAGTGTTCAGGCACCTGCTCCGGGAGGCCTTTGCTATCGAAGTGGCTTTCTATCCATTTTCTTATTGCTCTCGCTTTTTCAAACTCCCCGCTCCTAGTGTAATACTGAGCGAGAGTTGCAGAAAGTAAAATCCAGCTTCCTCCACCGAAATAGGTGTCTGTTGAAAAACGCTTAACACCACCATTTATATATAACTTCTCTTCGATCGCCTTTACTGTATTAACGATTGCCGGGTGATCAACTGGAAAGAGTTCAAAAGGAACTGCCCCCCAGATGAGGCTCGCATCGACATCATCGCTCAGTGACGATTTTTTTAAGCGTCCATCTTTTGATAATTCCCTCTCTATAAAACTCATAACTTCTATCCATTCTGTTTCTTTATCAAGGATCTTTTCTGCTGCTCTTAAACCAGCGGCTATTGAGAAAAGTGTAGAAGTATGGATTCCTTCGGGATTTTCTTCCCAGACATCATAGCAAGGAATATTCCAGACTTTTATTAGGTACTTTGAAAGTATTTCAATAAGTTCTCTGTTCTCATTCAACAAATCTTGCGGAGCGTATTTTTCAACAGCCCAAAGGAATGTCCCGTAACCATCGCTTTGACCGTTTGGCCAATCATCAGATGTTAAAGACCCATCAAGATTGTAGCGCGTTGGAAGCAGGTCTTTATGTGTGATCAGCTCATGTGAAGCAGCAAGGAGTCTTTCTATTTGAGCTTTTTGTTCTGAAATCACCCTAAACCCCCATCGAAAAAACTTATTGGCTGATTTTTTATTGCCAGCTCTTGCCATTGCAGCTGATATAAAAGAACCATCTCGAAACCAGCAATACCCGTATTGGGAAAAATTAGGAGACGCAACGTATGCCCCATGTTTGGATTGGTTTGCATGGATTATTTGAAGCGAACGTTCAAAAAAATTCATTATATTTTCAAACCTCCTTCTGCTACAGCTTTCACAAAATATTTCTGGAATGTGAAGTAAATAATAATCACAGGCAGGATTGCGATTATAGTACCTGCAAAGAGCAAATGCCATTGCACTCCGTGTTGTGCCTTAAAGCCCAATATTCCAATTGGAAGCGTCCAATCACGTTTGTCTCGTAATATAAGAGATGGCCAGAAGTAATCATCCCAAACTCCTAAAAAGGACATTATTACAAGTGTTGCCAGAGCTGGCCTGGCGAGAGGCATAGCTATATGCCAATATGTTTTAAATATACCGCATCCATCAAGCTCTGCAGCTTCTTCGAGTTCCCTTGGAATACCTTCAAAGAATCCCCTTAAAAAGAAAGCGTTAAAAGCTATTCCACCAACTCCACTCGTGAGAACAATTGTAAGGGGATTATCCATAAAAAAGGGAAATCTCCTTATCATGTCAAATTGCGGTATTATGAGCAATAATCCCGGGACAGCAAGAGTTGCAATAAGCACAGAAAACCAGAGCTCTTTTCCAGGGAATTTAAAACGAGCGAAACCATAAGCTGTAAGGGAAGAAAGGAAAACGTTTAGCAAAACTGCTGGTAGCGTTATCTTTAAAGAATTCAGAAAATAAAGCTTGAAATCAGCTTCTATCCAGACAGTTTTGTAGTTCTCAAGAGTTGCCGGTTTTGGTACTAATTGCGGAGGCACCGTAAAGATATATGCAGATTCTTTAAGTGATGTCACCACCATATAATAAAAGGGGAAGCACATTATTATGGCACCAACAAACAGAAGGATATAGATAATCAGATCAATTATTTTCTTTTTCATACCAACACCTCAATAACTTTCTCTTTTGAAGAGCTTCCTTTGAATCTGGGCAATTGTGAAAACTATCAGGAAAAATATAACAGCTATTGTTGCACCGTACCCGAAATGAAAGTATTCAAAGGCTTCTTTGAACATGTAGCTGCTTAAAACCTGTGTTGAGTTTCGTGGGCCACCACCGGTTATAACATATACTGAGAGAAAGACATTAAATCCCCCAATGGTCAACATGACTGTTTGAAACGCTATTACTGGGCGCAACATAGGAATTGTGATCTTTCTAAGTAACATCCATCCATTAGCTCCATCAATTCTTGCTGCTTCATATAATTGTTTTGGTATGCCCTGTAGCCCAGCAAGAAAAATGAGCATACTCCAGCCCACACCTTTCCAGATACCAAGCACATAAATTGGTATCATCGCCGTATTTTCCTGTGCTAACCATCTAATATCTTTTCCAATTAGGTGTAGAAAGTCTTTTAGTATGAAATTAACCAGTCCACCACGTGTAGCGAAAAGGTATTGAAAAAGCACAGAGACTACTACCCAGGAGGTTATAACTGGCAAATAATAAAGCAGTCTAAAAAAGGTTTGACCTTTCAAGCCCCTTGTAAGCAAAACTGCAATAAGGAGACCTAATACCATCTGTCCAGGAACAGTTACAATCACATATTTCAGTGTGTTAATCAAAGCAGTATAAAATTTGTCATCTTGAAAAAGTTTCATGTAATTGGACAGTCCCACGAATTTATTTGGAATCCTTGGATTGATGTTCCATTTGTACAGGCTCATCAGGAAACTTTTGATTATTGGATAAATTGTCCAGATGAGATAACTTAGAAGCCCGGGAAGTACAAAGAGAAATCCTGCCCATTTTCGTCTTGTTTCACGTTTCACCGAAGACACTCCTTAAAAAGAGGGGAGGTGCTCTCCCCTCCTAAAATGTGGATATCTGAATCATTTAAATTCGGACAAAACTTCTTCAATATCCATTGCTGCTTCCCAAAGTGCAAAATCAGAATTGTAATCCGCAACAATAGCATTCTGCCATGCAAGATCCATTATATCGTTGATCTGGTTCCATGCAGGATGTGGCGAACGAGCTACGGCTGTTTCAAGTTGCTTCATAAAAGTATGGAAGTATGGATGGTTCTGAATAACAGGATCTTCAACAAGATCTTTTCTTACTGGCATCTGGCTCACTTCGACAAAAGCTTTTTGAACCTCATAAGATGTCATGTACTTCGCAAATTCCCATGCAGCTTCTTTGTGTTCTGAGAAAGCCGAAATAACTATATCTTCTCCCCCTACAACCGATCTCGAACCACCTTTTCCTGCAGGGAAAAGTGCGTAATTAATTTCAGCATCGGGATATTGCCCCTTTATGATTGGCCAACTCCACGGCCCGGCTATAATCATTGCATAGACGCCCTCAGCATAACCTTCAAAAGTCCCGATTCCTCCACCCCCAACAACTGTATCAGCTATATATCCATCATAATAAAGCTCCTTGAATGTTTCTAAAGCTTCAATACTTTCTTTGGAATTAACATAGCCTTCGGCTTTGGAATTAGTTGGATCGAGGATATAACCACCAAAGGAGTAAATCCATGGTATAGAGTTCCATGGACCCAAACCATAATCTGCATATCCCCATTGATCAGTTTGGCCATCCCCATCTTTATCCTTCGTGAGGAGCTTAATGTCTTTCACAAATTCTTCTATCGTTTCAGGCGGACCATCCAACCCCGCTTCTTCAAAGAGCTTTTTGTTCCATAAAAGAACACGTGTATTTGTGTCAAGTGGCAAGCCATAGTAATTGCCTTTCCAATAACATGTAGAGAGAGGTCCAGGGAGAAATTGATCTTTCAGCTTGTTGAATTCATCCGGAAATGCCTTGTTTAAAGGAAGTAAAACCTCAATATCACCAAATTGTGGAACCCAGATAATATCCATCCTGATTACATCAGCGAGTTCTCCTGTTGCAGTACTGACTATTAGCCTTTGCCTCATGTCATCATAATTCACCTGTGTTTCGATGACTTTTATATCTGGATGAAGTTTTTCGAATTCCGGGATGATTTTCTCTGTCAGTAGTTTATATTCCCCGGAATTGGTACTGTACGTATGCCAGAACGTTATTTCTTCGACTCCAAACACCATAATGACAATTACCAGAAGTGCAAATACAAGAAATATCTTCCTCATACAAACCTCCCCTTTTCTATTTTTGAGAAACCCTGAAAAGTTTCTCGTCCATAAGATTGTAGATTGAACCCAAAGCCCAGCTTTCCTCACCAAGCTCATCGATTTCAAAGATCACATTGTCTCCTAGTCGCCCAAAAGCATTTTTCACAGCAAATAGTATGGATTCATTGAGAAAATGATCTTTGAATTCGAGAGCTTCACCGCCGATGAGTAAATAATCCGGAGCAAGCATATTTATTATGTTTTTTAAAGCTATACCAATGAGCTGGGCGTACTCGTCAAAGACACTTTCAAATGCTTCTGGATCAATGTTTTTTGCCTTTCGTAGATATTCAATTTCAGAGCTCTCCGATTGCTTAACCGATTTGTATAACTCCCTTAGTTGGATGTTCTTAGTTGTAGAAGCTACTTTTTTTACAAGAGAACCAAATGAAGCTTCAGCTTCAAGGCATCCTTTGCTTCCGCATGAACAGGTTGTGCCATCTTTTACCACTGTCATATGCCCTATTTCACCTACTCCGCCTTTTGCAGTATGGATTTTCCCATCGATAATCAACGCGCCGCCTATACCTATACCAAGTGTAATCACAACCGCGTTAGAATATTGACCAGCCTTACCAAGCCATAAATGGCTCATGGCAAAAGAATCAACATCGTTCATAACGAGCACTTCACATTTAAAAGCCTTTTTAAGAAGCTCGGCAATACGTACATCGCGCCACCCAAGCAAAAAGGAATCTTTTACTATGCCCTCTTTTGAATCAACAACACCGGAAACAGCAATTCCAATGCCAAGCAAATTCCCGTCACTTTTTGAGTTGCATTTATTCCAACATTTTTTTACTACTTCAACAATTGAGACAGGGTCAGATGATTCAGTATCACATCTTTGGTTTTCAAACATCTTGCCTGTGAAATCTGTAATCGCAAGTTCAATATAGCCAACGCCTATTTTTACGCCTAAGAACTGCCCATAATCCGGATTTAAAGAAAGCAATATGGGTTTTCTTCCACCTGAGGATTTGGCTGAACCTGCTTCGAGGATCATTCCCTGATTAATCAATTCCGCTGTTATCTTCGTTACAGCAGCAGGGCTTAACCCCGTTTGTTTTGCTATCGAAGCCCTATCGATTTTTTCATTGTTATAAATGGTTCTCAAGATGAGTTTTTCGTTTATCTCTTTAATTAAGTATTTTGAACCCCTTCTTTTCATCTTATCACTTTCTTTCTTCAATGAATTAACTAAGTTCATTATAAAACTTTTTTCCATCAGAGCAAGACTAAATAAGCCAGTGTTATTTGTGATTATGATTAATTATTTGCAAATACACAAGGATAGCTTTATATTTCTATGAAAAAGGCTTATGAGAAAATATCCGGTATGTGTTTTGCAACGCTCGGTTTTTTGAAGATTTTTTAGAAAATGTCAGTTCAGATTTTCAATTCGAAATTCTCCAGAAGTTCAAGCGATTGCAGGTTTTCTTCAAGATGCTCAACGGATGAGGCTTTTGGTATGGTGACAACCCTTTCTTTTGCAAGAAGCCAGGCTAGCATTATCTGATAGATTGAAGCATTGTATTCTTCAGACGCTTCTTCGAGGATCCTTCTTATATGTTCTGAAATCACTTTTCTTCGCAGTGGCGAATAAGCGGTAAGGGTTATCCCTGCTTCCTGGCAATATGGCAGTAGGCTTGTTTCTGGTTCTCTGTCTTCGATATTGTATAAAACCTGATTACATACTATTTCTTCGGGCGATACAGAAATAGCATCTTTCAATTGGCTTGTATTAAAGTTTGAAACCCCTATATGTCTTATGAATCCAAGCTTTTTCATTTCTGCCATTGCAGTCAAAGTTTCTCTCAATGGGACATCCGGATTATACCAGTGTATAAGGTAAAGATCTATGTACTCAATTTTTAGCCTTTTCAGGCTCGCCTTTAGTGCCCTGGGAAGGTCTTTCGCAGATAGATGTGTAGGCCAAACTTTTGAGACAATGAAGAGCTTTTCTCTGGGGAAAGCTTGTATCGCATCCCCAATAAGCTCCTCCGTATGGCCTGCGGCATAATATTCCGCCGTGTCAATGTGGGTATATCCCATCTCAATGGCTTCTTCTAAAAGCCCTATTGTCTGCCTGTCTTTTGAGTGATCGGGCATTTCAAAACCGCCAATCCCCCAGGTTCCAAGGCCCAGAACGGGTATTCTTTCACCGGTGTTCCCAAGTTCTTTAAAGACCATACCTTTTCACCCCTCAAAATCTGTTTATGAAATTATATTCCTTTGTACCCTTTTTACCAAACATCCTTTTCCACCTCATGTACAATTTAATTAATCCACAACAATTGGAGGGATATCATGAGAACAGAAACAGAAGTGACTAAGGAAATAGTGGAATGGGCAAAAGAGCAAGAAAAGGTTCGAGCCGTGTTGTTAACGGGATCAAGGGCAAACCCGAGGGCTTTTACAGATATCCTTTCTGACTATGATGTAATCTATGTGGTAACCGATGTACTTGAATACGCAGATGACGATTCGTGGATCTCAAATTTTGGGGAGGTTATAACCTCTTTCAAAGATGAATTCATTTGGAAGGAACACGACAACAAAAAGACCTACACCCGTCTGATGCAATATAGTGATGGAGTCAGAATAGATTTCAGCATCTGGCCAGTGGAACTCTTAGAGCTCGTTTCAGAAACAGAAATTCTTCCTGATTCTTTGGATATTGGATACAAAGTCCTGCTTGACAAAGACAGATTGACTGAAAGATTGAAATCGCCAACTCATAGGGCATACGATATCTCACAACCAACTGAAGAGGAGTTTCTCACGCAGGTTAAGGAATTTTGGTGGGATGTCACATATGTTCCCAAAGCCCTCTGGCGCGATGAGCTGTATTTTGCTAAGTACATGATGGAGCATATAAGATTTGGGTACTTTGAAAAGATGCTTAACTGGTATATTGGAGCTAAGCATAACTGGAGCATAAATCCCGGAAAGCATGGTCAATGGTATGAACATTACCTTGAACCTGAATTGTACAAAAAGCTCGAAAAAACTTTTTCGGGTTCTGACTTCAATGAAAACTGGGATGCGCTCTTTCAGGTAATGAAGCTTTTCCGTTATCTTGGAGTTGAAGTGTCAAAGAGTCTTGGATATACGTATCCAATGCACCTGGATGAAAGAGTATCGAAGTATGTTGTGGAAATCAAGAAGTTGAACAAAAACACTACAAGAGAATCTTAGGTTATTCAGTTATCCGAACAATCACCCTGGCGATAGAAGAATCGGCTTTTATTCTTAATGGGAGTGCTATGACTTCAAAGGTTTTTAGGCCAAGTAGCTTGTCGAGGTTCGTTAAGTTTTCAGCGATGAGTACGCCACCGGAGAACAATATATGATGTATTTCAAAGGGATATCTGTCTGGAGAAGCCGAATCAAGTCCCAGCATCTTCACTTCTCTTTCCACAAGAAACTTTGCGAATTTTTTTGATACAACTGGATTATTCAAAAAATAGTCTTTAGTTCCGAATTTTTCATCGCATCCGGTATGAAGAATAACAATGCTTCTCTTTTTTATGATAAGCTCGTATTCTTCTTTGAACTCAATCACTTCTTGCCCTCTGACATCAAGCATAACGCCTTCTCCAACAAAGTTTTCAAGTGGAAACTCTAAAATGTGCTTTTTGCTGTTTGTCATATGCATGGGACCGTCAATATGTGTTCCGCTATGCATGCTTATTTCAAGCCTGTGATTGTTGTAACCATCTTTGCTGAGATACCTTGATTGTCGCAAAATAGTTTCATCATCGCCGGGATACACGGCCATTCCATTTTTGATAATCCTCGATAAATCAATAAATTTGCTCATGTTTACGCCTCCTGCTTTCAAAGAAACAATGAAATGATGACAATAGCAGTCCCTATTATTTTTATTACACCTAATTGTTCAGAGAGAAAAGCAACAGCAAAAAATGTGGATACAATGGGCTTTAAATAAAAGATTCGACTTGCTGCAGAAGCACCAATCAGTTCCATTGCTCTGAAAAAGGTCAAATAGGCTACTCCAGTTACTCCTACACCAAGATAGAGAATCACCAGCCAGTTTACCGCGGAGAGCTCAGGGGAAGTGAATTTACCTGTAATTATTAGTAAAATCCCATATAAGAGGCTGGAAAAGAAAGAAGAGTATGCGGTGCTAACAAGCGCACCAAATTTTATTATGAACCTTTTCATAACCAGAGAATACAACGCAAAGGATAATGAAGCTAAAAGCCCGAAGAATATTCCAAGAAATGTGTCTCCCACAATCCTGCCATAGGCAAATACAACTATCCCGCATAATCCTATAACCGTAGCCACGAATTTCTTTTTTGTGAGCCTTTCGCCGGCAATAAAAACAAGAAGAGATACGAATATAGGATTAGTGGCAACAAGTGTCGCTGCTGTTGAAGCAACGCCGTGTTTCACAGATAGTTGGAGCGCTGTCATGGAAATTATGGAATTCAACGAGCCCACAAGCGTCAAAAGTAGAATATCTTTTAAACTAAGTCTCTTTCTCACAAAAGAGAGTAAAAAAAGACCACCTATGAAGAATCTCAAGAAAGTTAGAAAAAACGGGTCAACAGAACCCATAAGAGGTTTTGAAATCACTTCCATAGAGGAAAAAAAGAACAATGTTATACCAAGATAAAGATAAGCCACATGACCATCCTTTGCTCAATCAATTGCTTCTATTATAGAACATCACGAAGACGGTGGAAAGGTTTCTATTGGTATGGAAATGAAGTTTCCATCTTCACAATAGAAAATTTCTTTTACTCCCAGGGTTTTGATGATTTTAAGAGCTTCGTCAAACCCTTTCCCGAGATCCTCTGTTCTATGGGCATCAGAACCGATAGTAAGATATTTCCCGCCAAAGGAAAGGTACTTTTCGATAATCCAGGGTTGTGGGTTGACTTCCTTAAATGCTTTTCTCAATCCAGATGTATTTATTTCTAATCCCAGATCCATTTTCACTAAAAGCGTTAAGAGCTCATCAAGTAATGGAGAAGGTTCAAGAGGGGAATAATCAGGGATATATCGCCTTAAGAAATCGAGGTGCCCGAAAAAACCGGGGAATTCAAGGGTTTCAACCGCTGCAATTGATTCTTCCAGATAGGCTTTCCACAACTTTTTAGGCTCGGTGTTATCAGGAAAATTCGGGCCATCGTGAATAGAATAAATAAAGTAGTCAAAAGCCCCATTCAAAATGGTGTTATCTGTGTAGCTTTGAATGCCAAGCTCTACGGCTTTAAGCACTTTAAGGGGATATTCTTTCGATACTCGCTCAATTTCCTCAAGATACGGCAATGGATCGCCAAAGTTTTCCGCTTCTTCCAGTGTGGGACCGAGCTCATAATGGTCACTTATGCCAAGTACTTTGACATCCCTTTTTACAGCAGCTTCTACTACTTCTTCAATTGTAGGTTCTGCATCCGGTGAGAACCTCGTATGAACGTGAAGATCTATCATGACTCTCCTCCCGCCTTAAATTCATCTATATGATAACTTATTTTATTCTATTGGGGAAATGCTATTGTGCGAATCCCCGGCTATTTTGATGTTAAAATTATTGAAAAGTAAGGAGATGATTTTGTGAGAAGTTCCATCGAATGTATCCCATGTAATATCAACTCATTGATACGCATTTTGAAGAAAGCCAATATCGATTCCAAAATACAAGAAGAGCTTGTGAAGGGCTATATGGAAAAACTTTTAAAGCTTGAAACTTTCGAAATGACCCCCGTTCACATGGGTAGAGAAATCAGAAAGCTTCTATTGAAATCTCTTGGCAAGGTTGACCTTTATAAAGAAATAAAGGATTCTTCTAACGAGCTTCTTCTTTCCCTGTATGATGATCTGAAGGTTGAGGTTATGAAATCTCCCAATCCTGTTGAAACTGCTTTGAGATTTTCAGTCGCCGGGAACATCATAGATTTTGCGCCCGGTCACGAAATTAACCTCATGAAGACCTTGAGAGATTCTACAAGAACAGCCTTTGCAATCGATCACTTAGAGAAACTTTCGAAGGATTTGCAGAACGCTAAGAGTCTGCTTTTAATCGGAGATAACTGCGGGGAAGCTGTTTTGGATAAGTTGCTTCTGGAAGTTATCGACGTGCCTGTGAAATATTTCGCGGTGAGAAGCACACCTGTTTTAAACGACATAACCCTGAGAGAAGCGAAACTCATAGGTATGGACAAAGTAGCTACAGTTATAGAAAGCGGCACCGATGCTCCCGGGACTCTGCTTGATAGAATTACTCCAGAATTCAAAGAGATCCTTTACAATTCCGATGTTGTTATAGCAAAAGGTCAGGGAAATTTTGAAAGCCTCAGTGAAATAGACAGGGGTATCTACTTTTTGCTTATGACGAAATGTGATATTGTTAGCAGTTATGTTGGCGTCAACAAAGGCAGCTTTGTGATAATAAAAAAAGAACCGAAATTACAGAAATAAATTGTGAAAGCCCATACCCTTTAGGGTGTCGGGATGAAACAATTTAATTCAATATGAAATGCAATATAATATGTATTAGGAGATACATTGAAGAATGTCAAGACATATAAAGGTTTATAAATTTCCAGTGCCGTATACACACAATTCGCAATATAAAGAATTAATGCAGCTTGCCGGAAGAATCTATAGCAAGACTGTATCTATTATTAAAAAAACTCATAAAAGAAAAGGGTTCTGGCTTTCTATAAATACAACACAAAAGTATATACTGAGATGGGCGCAGGACATTCCTCTTCATTCACAAACAAAACAAGCTCTTGTCGAAAAATATTTCGAGGCACTCAAAGGCTACTTTAAAGCCAGAAAAACAAATTCTGACCTCAAGCCACCATTCAGAACCCCAAAATATTTTGTTGTTATCTGGAAAAACCAGGCAGTAAGACTTCTAAAAGATGGCACATTGAGACTTTCGATGGGAAACGGAAGAAACCCTCTGTATGTTCTAACAACCCTTCCTCAGGGAGTTGACATACGTCGTGTCGAGCTTGTCTACGACAGAAAGCAAGACCAGTACTTCTTCAGTGTAGCGGTTGCGTTTGAAAGTAAAACAGAGCAACTCGGAAACAAAGTAGCCGGCGTGGATCTTGGTGTTATCCATCCGATTGTTGCTTCTACAGAAGATCAAACAATTCTCTACAACGGAGGAGAGCTGAACGCAAAACTGCAGTATCGAAACAAAAAACATGCTGAGTTTCAGAGGAAACTGTCGAAGAAAAAGCCTGGTTCAAGACGCTACAGAAAGCTTGTAAAGGCAAAGCGAATGTTCCTCAAAAAGACACAAAATCAGATTAACGATATTCTTCACAAGTACACTACTCATCTTGTCGGATGGTGTCTGTCTCAGGGAATAGGCACCATTGCAGTTGGAGACTTGCGAGGTATACGAGACAGGGTTGACTACAACTCAACCGCAAACCAGAAGATTCACCAGTGGCTGTTCAGGAAAGTGTCTGATCTCATCAAAGCCAAAGCCGAAACAGTTGGCGTCAAAGTCGTCTTTGCGAGGGAATCCTACACTTCTCAGACATGTCCTGTCTGTGGGGCAAAACACAAGACTTCGACGAGAAATTTCAAATGTCCAGATTGTGGATTCATGGGCCACAGAGATGCTGTAGGAGCCTTCAACATCATAAAAAAGTATACAGGCGAAAGCCTGGTAGTAGGGTCCTTGGCGTACCCCGTGGGTGTGAGATACAGCTCACACCTGTGTTGCCCGGTGTCCATGTGGTCACCGTGGAAGCCTACCATTGAGTGGGCAAGAACCTCCTGATTATAGGAATCCTATCCCCTTCAGGGGATTGGGAAGACGTCAAAATCTCCTAAGTTATAATGTGTTGAAGGAGTGGAAGAATTGGATTTTGAAAGAACCCTTGATGACATCGTTGAAACATTATTTAACGCAAAAACCTATGGGAAGAAATGCGCGTTACTCATTGGCACGGGGTGCTCTGCACAGGCAGGCATTCCCACTGCTGAGAAATTTGTGGATATTATTCAAAGAGATAGGCCCAGGGATTTTGCTCGTGCACCAAAAAAGAGTTACTCCAGCTGCATGGGACAGCTTGCTCCCGGAGAGCGCCGCGATTTGATAGCTAACTTCACAGATGAGACGAAGATAAACTGGGCTCATATAATAATGGCCCAGCTTATGAAAGTGGGATTTGTTGACCGTATTCTCACCACTAATTTTGACCCGCTCCTTATTAAGGCCTGTGCTATGTTGAATGAATTCCCTGCGGTATATGACCTAACTGCAAGTACAAACTTCAGGCCTTCATATATCCCTGAAAAATCCGTTTTTTATCTGCACGGTCAGAGAACAGGCTTTGAGCTCATAAATACCGCCGAAGAATTTGTGGAACATTCCAAAAGAATTCAGCCCGTTATTCAAGATACTGCACGGGGAAGAGTGTGGATTGTAGTTGGATACAGTGGGAAAAATGATCCTGTTTTTGATATCTTTGCCAATTTTCCTCGGTTCGATTACAAGCTTTACTGGGTCGGTTATCGAGACAACCCACCTGAGAAGCATATAAATGAACAATTATTACAAGAAGGCAAACATGCTTACTATGTAAGGGGATATGATGCTGACAGCTTTTTTGTAAACCTTGCCAAGAAACTTGGTTGCTTTCCGCCGGATTTCTTGAAAAAACCTTTTTCTTTCTTGAAGGGGCTTTTCGATAACCTCGCTCCCTGTGAATGCCTGAATGGTGCTGATGATATTGGAATAGAGGATACTGTGAGGAAAATCGAGAGGGCAATAGAAAACTTTGAAAATTAATTCGGGGGTTTTAATGCGGAATATTTCTTTAAAAAACGGACTTACGGCAATTATTAGAGAAGCTAATCCTGAGGACGCGCCACGATTATTGAGATATATTGAGCAGGTTTCTGGCGAAAGTGAATTTCTCACTTTTGGCCCCGGAGAATTTGAAATTACCGTGGAAAAAGAGAAAGAGTTCATAAAGAGTATTAAAGATATAGAAAACGCTCTAATGATTTTGGTGGAACTTGATGGAAAGATCGTTGGAATGTTGAACTTTAACGGTGGGACAAGACCGCGAACAAGGCACAGGGGAGAATTCGGTATTTCAGTGCTAAAAGATTACTGGGGCCACGGAATTGCTACTGCCATGCTTGAATATCTTATTGAATGGGCAAAGGAACACGAAATCTTAAAGATAGATCTCATGGTTAGAGAAGATAATGAAAGGGCTATAAAGTTATACGAAAAACTTGGTTTTAAGCGCGAAGGCCATATAAGCCGCTACTTCAAGCTTAGAAAGAAATTTTATGGCGTTATATACATGGGGCTTGAACTTTGATTTTGCTCACCCGTTGATTCTACTCCAGATCGCTTTTGACAAGCTTTTTTCTTATTCAGCGGCTTCCAACTCTACTACGTTATACCCCAAACCATTTGGGGTCTGAACTTTCATATAAAATAGCTTTCCAGTTGCAAGATCATATGCGAATTGCTGAAAGAAGTTTGCCCCAGACTGTTGTATTACGGCAACATTTACACCGTTATCTAAGAGCCCTTTATAAACCACAGAAGTTTCTATCTTTGTCACATCATCATAGTCGAGAACCTGACCTTTTTGAAGTCGTGCTAGAGCGGCAATGGGCATCCACAGGGGACCATTTAATTGCGTGTTTCCACAAACACTGTATATTTCCGAAGGAAGTGCACCATATTGTGAAACTGTTGTTTTAAATAGATCCCAATTTTTGCCTGAAGCTACAACCGTGATATTCGCCTCCATAGGAAAGGAACTGGGGTAGCTGCCGGGAATATTTACAGTATAAGCACCATTATAGCTTCTTGCTGGGGTAACTGTATTCTCTCTATTTACTCCAGCCCATGGAACTGAAATAAGTCTACTGGAAATAAATTGCAAATGGCTCGATTGAACATTTCCTCCAGATGGTACATGAAGCTGCCAGTATAGTAATATCCCGCTTTCCTTGTCGTACATATACACGTTCTTTCCAGTTTCGGTTTTATATTCAACCCTGACTCCTTGAATTGTTTTACCTCCCCTTTGAAAAGGCATTTCCACAGCAACAGAGTTTTCTGTTTGAAACCTGTCAAGGTGCGTAAATACTGCTGGGTTCATCCAGTAGTCGCAAATACCACACTTCTCTACACCACCTGTTGCTACCGAAGGAAAATATTGCCCTTGAGATTCTAAATAGTACGTTTGCAAAAGAGCGACATTCCCTTCTTCTAAAGCAACAATATCCACTTGTAATATCCCCTCTCCAGATGAAGCAGCATCAGGCAAACCACCGCCTGGCTTTATCGTGGCAGTCATCGCATAAAAGCTGATTCTCAAACCCTCTTTTAACCACACAGGAGCATTGGTAGCAAATTCTGGAAAGAGAGCAACCCAGCTGCTGGAAGAAAAAGCGAAAGGGCCAATAAGCAAGAACAAAATTATTAAAATCGACGTTTTCATGAAAATCCCTCCTCAATTCAATTGATTTTATAATTATGAGAAGGGATTGCTCAGGTTTTGTGGAACCATTTTCAAAAGCCTTATAAAAGCCCCTTAAAGAATTGCTGAAAATATCTTCTGCCTTGCACTATTTTTTGTTTTTGAGTTCCGGAGCATTTAATGGCCTGGGTTCTACTTCTAATGGTTGAAGGCTTGGTTCTTCATCTGGGATTTCGGCTATTTCTCTAAACCTTCTTGCACCTGGTAATAAGCGTCCTTCAAGAGATCCTACCGCTGTGTTATATGTTTTGACAAGTGTGGATAGCTTTTTCCCCACATCGTCAATATTGTTGAGAAATTTACTTAGCCTTTTGTACAATTCCTTGCCTTCTTCGGCAATTTTCTTGGCATTTTCCGCAAGCTGGAATTGCTGCCAGCCGTACGCAACCGATTTCAAAAGGGCGAGTAAAGTAATCGGGGTGGTAATAAGCACCTTTTTACTAATCGCCATTTCCAGAAGACCCGGGTCAACTTCAAAAGCCGTACTCACAGCAGCCTCTATGGGAATGAACATTATCACAAAGTCCGGGGCTTCGTTGAATCTTTCCCAATAAGCTTTAGCGCTGAGGGCCTTTATGGTGTCTTTCATACTTTTTACATGCCTTTTGAGCTTATCTTCTCTGGCCCTTTCATCCTGAACTTCCATGGCTTCAAGGTAGGCATTCAATGGAGTTTTAGCATCTACTGGAATCTCCCCGCCGTTTGGTAGCTTTATTACCATGTCTGGTCGGCCCTCTTCACTTGATTCCTGCTCTTCAAAATCTATATGCGCAGTCATTCCTGCAAGTTCAACGATTCGCCTGAGCTGATATTCTCCCCAGCGTCCTCTGGATGTGGAAGATTTAAGGGAACTGTTCAATTTTGTTATCCCCGTTTGCAATTCATTATTGGTCCGGGTAAGCTCCTGGAGATGCTTTTCTAAGCCTCCGTACGCTTTCTCGCGTTTATTTTCAATTTCGACGATGTTTTTTTGAAGTGTGTCAAGGTTATTCTTCAAAGGGGAAAGAAGGTCTTTAAGCTTGTCGTTTGCCTGCTTGAGAAAATCTTCTGTGTTCTTTGAAGTGACATCGCTCGCAAGAGCTTTGAAATTATCTTTTAGCTCTTCTTTGGCTTTTTCTAGCCACTCAAGCTTTTCGTTAAGAGATATCATTTGCTCCTGTAATTTGGCCTTTTCTATTTTTAGGTTTTCATTATCCTGCCTTAAGCCCTCAATTTCATCGTTAAGCCTTTCATTTTCTTCCTTGATGTGTTCTAACTTAACCTTCTCTTCAAGGGTTACTTTTAACTCTTTATATAGCTTTGATACTGTCAATGACAGTATAAAAACCACCGCAATGGATACAAAAGCTATTATCCAGCTGAGCAATGACTTTACCTCCCTTCAAACTCCTCACTCAATCTTTTAGCACGCTAATGGACCGCTATTTGCACTTTTCACTGTAAAAATTCAGGGATGCTTCCATAAGCGAGATATCATCAGGAGAAAAATCGATATCTTTGAGGTATTCGTAAAAATCCATATCGTAGTAATAATAAGCTCTATGTTCCTGAATATTACCATAGAATTTATCCCGAAGGAATTTTGCGAAACCTTCAACGAGATTTTCTTCGCAAAAACCCCGCCAGGAATATGAATTGCTCAGACTCTCATCCGAATGCCAGTGTTCATAAAATTGTGGATCTTTAATTTTCAACTCTTCAGTCAGCTCTTTGAATTCTTTGGAACCGGTAAAAGTCTGAAAGAATTCGTGGCTGTATTCATGCAAGGGAGTAAAAAAGAGCTTTTCAATGCTGTCCACATCTCTCTGAAGGGTTGAAATTCTCAGTTCATCGAGTTTAAAGCCATATGCACCGACTTCCCTGAAAGTATAGTAAAACAAACACTTGCTTTTCCCCAGGTCTATCCTACTGTTATCAGAGATAAACTGATAAGGATTGGGATATTCCCTTGCTTCTTCTGTCATTTGTTTTGCAACTTTTTCGAACTTAGGAGCATTTTCCTCGAAATAATCTTTGAAAAAAGTTTCATAGTAGTACGGTAATAGCTTTTCCAGTGCATTTCTGACATTAACTGGAAGGCTGTTAGAGCCTATAATTGCACCTTTATATACTCTCACAAGGTCATCTATGGTGCTTTCATCCGAAAGCAGTGTAGCAATATTCAATAAACGCCATGCGTGGGTGTTTTCAAAGATGGTTTTCAGGTTTTCTTTCATTGCGGAAGGCAGAGCATAATAAGTGTCCAATAGCCATAGATAATGGGCTCTGGAATCTGCTCTAACATCGCTGTAATAACTTTTCCATTTTTCTGGTGCTTTTATGTTGGCATAATACATCTCCTCCAACGTACTTATCATGGAATATTTAAGCACTGGAGGCCTCACTTCAACTTCACCGACAAGTGCCCTTTCCATGGGCTTTGTAATAAACAGTGCAACGCACCCACCCAGCAAAATCATAAAAATTAAAGGAATAAATAGGCTTTTCATATAGACCTCCTTGTTTTTTTCAAAACAATTATACAGTTTTTGCACAGATACTCCCATTTGGCCTTGTTTTTTATTTGGCTGTATAAACTGCTTAGGATTTACACGGCACAAGTGATACAATTTCAGAAAGCTTTTAAAGTTGTTTTAGGAGGAATATATCGTGAAAAAATATTTTGCCATGTGGTTTTTTATTCTACTTTCTCTCGTTGCTCTTTCAGAACCAACCAATGCTTTGGAACATCAAATTAGTTCAATTAGCGAGCTCAACAAAGCTTATTCCAGAGCACTTCAAAATCTTATCGACCACACCGGGCTTTTCAAATCAGGAAGTGATTATTTTTATGATGCTTTATATTCTAAAGATCCGCTTTTGAAGCGTTTTCAAAGTGACGTAGCAGAGAAAGTCAAGAAAATCAACGAAGCGAGAAGCAGAGGAGCTTCCCAAGAAGAACTTGTTAAACTACAACTGGAATACCAGAAAGCAAAACTCATGGAGAACAAGCAGTTGGTTGCTCTTGTAGAATCAAACCTGTACAATTCTATTGACTACGTTGTATCCGAGAGCTTAAAGGGCTCTCTGGAAACTGCGACAAAGGTTATTAATGACGTGCTTTCAAATTGGAGAAGCATTCTCGAGCCGCTGCTTGAGGGAGATTTCGGCGGTGTTATCAAAAACGCGATTCTTCAGCTGATAGACTCGACATACAAAGTAACCTTTATTGACTACTGCAAAAACAATTATGGTGCCACTGACAAAATCGCAAATTACTGGTGGAAAACGTATTTCGTTGAACCCTTTCAAAATTCTGAAGAGAAAAAACTCCTCGATAAGGTACTCACAAAAGCTTCTGATGACTTAAAAGAAAAGCTTAAGAGCAAACTAACTGAAAGACTTAAACTTGTAATTTTGAACAAAGGTGGCGAGTTGACAAAAGATGCAATAGAAGAAACCGTCAAAAACAAGGCAGAAGGTATTCTGAAAAACCTTATTGAAACACCTTCTCTTATCGTAGAACTTTTCGTAAAATACTACAATGTTGCAGATTTCCAGCTTATGTTCAATGATCTCGCGACAAACGAAATCTTTTTTATAAAGCAAATTAGAGAACTAGTCGGAAACGATGAATCTGAAATAAACAGGTGCTATTTTGATAAGGCTTATTTCCTCGAAAAGAAAAAACAATCGTTGAATAAACAACTTCCAGATATGAAACCACATAATTCAACGAAATCGATAACAACAAAAGAAGAAATAATTCCTGAAGAAATCACTGAGAAAATCCAGAAAACTATTAGCAAGGAAGATCCTGCGTTAGAAATCAGTACCGTTGAATCCATTGAAAAACAACTGGAAACAATGAATTCCTCTTTGCCGGGAGAAATCATCCCTTTCCCCGATAAATCCGAGCAACTTATCGAAGAGCTTTTCGCAAAACTGGAAAATGACGAGATTTCATTGGGGGCTTATAAAGCTGAAGCACAACAGGTGATTAGCCTGTACTCTTCATCTGTTGCTCTGGCAAAGAACAAGATATTGGAATCTCTAAAGGCGCAATACGAGAAAGGTGAACTCTCTTATGATGAATACAGCAACAGAAAAAAAGAAGTTGTGAAAAAGGTCGATAAGTACATTGCCGCTGTAAGTGATCGCTACGCTAAATTTGAACTGAAAATAAAAGACGCGCAGAGTACCTTCAAAAAGCAATTTTTTAATACTGTGAGCTCAGTGGATATTGGAAATGAAATAAGAAATATAGATAGCACAATGAATAGAAAAATAGAAGATTTCAAGAAGCTCTACCACAACAAAACAGGCCAATATGTTCCGCAATATACGGTAAGTGTTAGCTTTACCCAGATGATCAACGCTTTCAGCAATGAAAATAATGGATTTGGAAAAAGTTTTGTTGCAAACCTTTATTCAAATTCTCCAAGCGTCTTTTTGCTTGAGCATGGTAGCTGGATTGTAGAAAACCTGCTTGCCCTTTTTTATGAAGAAAACCAGCTGATTCAAAATCTTTTAGATTCAACGAATAAGTTGTGGGAAGAACTTTTAACACTCTTTGATAACGTACCAAAATATTACTATACAAACGAATCAGGTGAAAATCTCCTTGTTGACGGCATTAATTCTATACAATCTTTAAGAAACTCATTGTTGAACAGGCTGCAAGCATTGATGAACTGGGAAAGCCCCCTTTCCGACTGGACTTATCTTTTAGAAGAAAAAAATGCCAAAACCAAAATCTATTTAGAAGCCTATCTTGTTTTTCAACAAGAAAAAGTGGAATTATTCAACGAATTTTTGCAAAGGCTCACAGACGATTTTGATTCACTCGAAGTAAGGTATCTGGAAGCATGGAGGACCGACAGAATTGAAGGCATGTGTCAAACGTTGGTGAATATGTGGCATGAAAAGATCACTCCTGATACAGCAAAAGAAAAACTCAAGCTTCTGGCTTTGTCAACGAAAGACGTTGATGCTCAGTATCAAAACTGGCTCCAGCTGCGAGAAGATCTATCACAGCTTAGCAACGAAATAAATAGCATAAAAAACGATGGGGTATCTTTATTGAATTTAGCTGAGTCTCAGGTAACTTCAAATTATATGAAAGCTCTCATTGAAAAGAACGAAAAATTGAAAAATGAAGCGTCCCAGTCTCTGAAAAACTACGAAAAGGCTTCTTTGGATGATTATCGTCATGATCTGATAGGCAGGATAAGAGATTTTAGCAATAAAATTGTGGACTTTGAAAACTATCCTGATGATCTTATCAGAGGTGAAAGAGCATATTACATTAGAATTCTTATCAGGAATGCTGGCATTCAGAAAGAAGGAATGTCCTACCCGCTCTCTTTCGATAATCCCTATATAGCTGGTGCTACCAATGGCAATCTTGAAATGGCGTTAAAGCTCTGTGAAAGCTTTAGAGATTTCCTGAAAGAAGCAGAGACAAGATCATTAGCTAAAAATGAAGCGAACAAAGTAATGGAGAAATTTTTGGATGATATTGAGCCAGATGTTGAAAAGATAGTAGCTAAAGGCAATTTCATTACTCGTGAAAGAAAAGAAGAACTTTTAAGTTTACTTGATGAAGCTCACGAGAGCGCCATAGAAACAATCAAGAGTTACGGTGTTGATACTGGATATGATTTTTATTTCGCTCGGGAAGAGGAAATCAGGAGGAAAATCGAGAATATGGTAGTTAGAGAAGCAAAAACAGGTGCACAACCTTCTAAAGAAGGCGGGTCATTTCATGTGATAGAAAAGCCAACGAAGCTCGTTCAAGACGAGATCATCTGGCTTGATGTAATGAATAAAGGGTATCCGGGATACAGGTTCAGTATGTCCCCTGATGGCGAAAAACTACTAATAGAACTTCAAGCCAATACAAGTGCAGATAAACGATTCAGACTCTACAATTTAGCCAAACACGAATTTGAACAGCTAGTTTTACCCTCAAAGGCAACAGAAATAATTTCCAGCGGGGGGTACAATTTTAACTGGACAGCAGATAACGAACTTTACATATATTCCTATGATGGCAAAGGGGTAATAATAACCGACAATGGGAATGTTGAGGACAAACCAATCACTACTATTACGGGAGTTGCTTTATACGGGTCAAGCTCTTCAGGTGAATTCATTCTTGCCAGAGAACTCTACGGAAAAATTTACTTGCTGAAATCAGATGACGCTTCATACAGAAATATAGGTACAAGCTATAAAGACAAAGCACTTCAATGGATACCCGGAACAGACATGGTATTTTTCATAGATGAAAGCAATATGGTCAACGTGTACGATGCTCAAAAGGATTCTTTGAGCACCTACCAAACCCTTTTTGATGGTTATGTTTGCGCTGTCTTGCCAGGTGGCAAATGGTTTGTCTTCGGAGAAGGTTTTGAGTTAAAGGCTATGAAAATAGATGGCTCTGAAATCACGACTCTTTTGAGGCTAGAAGAAAGTAGCCTTGCTTTAATTGCAGGTGTGTATCCATTATACGGTAACAACATACTCGTTCTATGGATGAATCACGGAGATAAATTTGACTATGGTGTTCAGGTTTGCACTATTGAGTGAATCTATATTCTTTTCCAGTAAGCTCTTTTGAAGCCATCGCCGGGTTCTTCAAATATTTTCCAGCTGAAATTTTGCGAAACGAGGAATTCGTGGATCTCGTTGTCTTTATTGTTGTTCCCCGGAAATAGAACGACCTGGCCTCCGGGTTTCGTAACTCTTAGCATCTCAGAATACTCTTTTTCCGGTTCATCGCCAAAAACATGTCCACCCATAGTGACGTCAAAAAAGGCATTTTCAAAAGGAATGTCTGTAAGTACGCTGTCGCATACATATAAGTTATTCACGCCAAGCTTCAACGCCTTTTCCTTAAGGTATCTCCTGAGGTTAGTAACCGGTTCAAGAGCATATACTACCCTTGCTTTTCTTGTCGCTACAAAGGTCAGCCTTCCGGTTCCAGCCCCTATATCAAGCACCCTTTTGCCAGAAAAATCCACTATCGAAGTCAGTTCAGAATCATCCCATTTTAAAAATTCGAGCTCATCATAACGTTCTGGCTTGAAGATATACACAATCCAGTCATTTATGGCTTCCATTACGGCAATTTCCGCTTTTCTTGCTTCTTTTTGAGAGGGATTTTTCCCCTCGGTAATATTTTCAAAAAATTCTCTTCTCTCAGGAACAAGGTTGCAGAAATACCATTTCATGGCTGGATTTGCTGCAAGTGCAGTTCCTAAAGCATCTTCAATTTTGCAGTCATTGGAAATCCATAGAACATGCTCTCTTTCAAGCATGAGCAACCAGTTAAAGTTGAGTTCCTTTACATCCAGCCAACCAAGCCCCACAATATTCCCCTCCTTCAATATTGCTGCTGAAGGATTAGAATTATTATATCATCAGCAATGGGAGAGAAGGTGGAAACATGTTAAAAGTGGTGGTAATCTTTTTTTGCTTTTAATGGTTAGTACAGCACTTGGAGCAGGAATTTTTGAAGTGAATGTCAGTGATGGGTTTATGTATTTGCTTTCCGCTGAACTGTCTCACATTTTCCCCGGAGGTCTTGGCTTTAGCGCAAGGCTTGGCCTTATTCCACCCATTATTCCGGGATCGATATTTACTGCTACCTTTGATGTCTTCGGGGGTTATATAAATATTTCAAACATTTCTATTACAGACTAAATGGAGGCTTAATGCTAACAACACCTCTCAAAAACCTTGATGCCAAATTGATGTCTATGATCAGTCCAGAAATCGGCTGGCGTTTTTCGTGGTTTAAGATAAAAATAGGCGGGGCAGTCGTTTATGATTTCTCAGGCGATCAACCAGCATTCTTGCCTTATGTAAATGCGGGAATCGTTTTTTGAAACGAAAATCCGTTCTGAGTTCTCGAAAAATTCTTCAAGTTGGTTTGATAAAACTGCCGATGCAGCTGGTTTTAGAATCGAGAGCTGAGACAAAGATTTCTTTTTCGTTCTCATTATTCTTGCTTTTTCGTGCTATGCTCAACTTACATACAACCCACAACCAACAACGCACAACCCATACGACGCACAACCAACAACCGACAACACACAATCCGATCTTTACTTTAGCTCAGCATAGCTGTTGCAAAGCAGCTCTCTCAATTCTCAAAGCCCCAAACCGGTACTATGTTTCCCAAGAAGCTTGGCTTTAAGTTCAGAGATTTTAGTTTCTGTTTCTTCTGCGGCAATTTCCCATATATCTTTTCTCTCTTCATGAGATCTCTTTATCCACTTTTGAACACGCTCGTATCCATAGGCTGTTATCATTGGTGTAAACACGGTTTCACTTTTAAGAAGATTCTCTTGTGCTTTATCTTTGTTTGCCTTTATTTCAGGTATGTATCTTTCAAGGCTTTTGGCAGCATTGGCGAGAAACCTCAGGGATTTCAATGTATAGTGGACTATAAGGGGTACGAAGGGATTTAGCTCGAGGTTTCCCGAAGAAACTGCAAAGTTCACAGCCACATCATGTGCCAACACGCTTATTGCCATTTGAATCGAATATTCTGGCACTACCGGATTTATTTTGCCCGGCATAATAGAGCTCCCGGCTTGAACTTTAGGCAATTCAAGTTCTCCAAAACCCGCATTAGGGCCACTACCAAGAAGCCGTATATCGTTGGAGATTTTTAGCAGATTTGTCGCAAGTGATTTCAACAACCCGTGAATCTCTGCAAACACATCCATATTCTGGGTAGCATCGATCAGATTTTCTGCTTTCGCAACTCTTATTCCTGATATGTTCCTGAGTTCATTCACTATCGATAGCACAAATCTCTTATCAGCCGCTATGCCAGTACCAATAGCTGTCCCACCAAGATTTACCGTGCGAATTCGTTCTTCTACCTTGTATAGTCTCCAGCGGTCCCTGCTAATGGCTTCAGCCATTGCACCAAATTCCTGCCCCAGAGAAATGGGAACAGCATCCATAAGTTGTGTCCTTCCTGGTTTCATGACACTCCAGAATTCTTTTTCTTTTTCCTGTAAGACTGCTTGAAGCCTTTCCACCGTAGAAACAAGTTCTTTTAGCAAAACAATGACTGCCATTTTTCCGGCAGTAGGGAAGGTATCATTCGTCGATTGAAATTTGTTAACGTCATCAAGGGGATGAACAAGGTACTCCCCTTTTTTGCCTCCAAGGATTTCCGTTGCCCTGTTAGCTATAACCTCGTTGATATTCATATTTATTGATGTTCCCGCACCACCCGAAAGGGGATCGACGACAATTTGACCAGAAAGGGCCCCATTTATCAACTCATCACAGGCTTTACATATGGCATCGCTTTTTTCCCTGGAAAGAAAACCAAGTTTGCCATTTAATGAAGCTGCAGCCTTTTTTACATAACCATAGGCACGTATAAATTCTTTATCCAGTTTTTCGCCAGTATTATGGAAATTCTTCAACGCCCTTTGCGTATGTGCTCCCCAATATGCTTCTTCGGGTATTTCAATGTTTCCTAAGCCATCATTTTCTACTCTCATGCTATCACCGCCATTGTACATCTTAAAAGTTACGAGATTCGAGAATCCGAGAACCGAGAAAGAACGAGAAAAAAACTTTGTCTCACGTTCTCGGTCATTTTCCCGCGTTATAGGTCTCTTCAAGCAAAGCTTGCACTTCCGGGAAGGGCTTCAGGACTCTGTTAATGATACCGTGTAAATATGAAATTACCACGCCGTAGTTCGAAATAGGAATGCCACGTCTTTTTGCTTCCCTAAGCCTTCGTAGCATCATGGCTCGGGTGAGGGTGCAACCTCCACAGTGTACAATCAGATCCACGTTTTCGAGGTCTTCTGGAAATTCCTTTCCTGACTTTATTTCAAACTCTATTCCTCCACCAATGTGATTGGTAAGCCATCGTGGAATTTTTACTCGCCCGATGTCTTCAACAAGAGGAATATGAGAGCAGGCTTCCATGATTACCACTTTACTTTCAGGTGTCAAATTTTCAATTGCCTTTACCCCCTTTACCAATTCTAGAAGATCACCTTTGTGGCGGGCTTCAAGAATGGAAAAAGTTGTAAGAGGTATTTCTTCAGGAACATCAGCAGCTATTCTGCTTATAAGATGCGAATCTGCAACTACAAGGGCCGGAGGGGTCTTTAGTTTCTCAAGTGTCCATCTTAATTCCCGTTCTTTAACAACAATGCAAATCGCTTCTCTGTCGAGGGTTTCCCTGATTGCTTCCACCTGAGGCATAATGAGCTTACCTTTCGGTGCTCCAAGATCTATCGGGACAACCAGTAATACTATTTCGCCACCATCAATCAGGTCAGAGAGCAAAGGGATTTCTTCTTCCTTCGGGAGTTCTTTGATGATTGATTCTCTGAGTTTTTCTATACCTTCACCTGTTTTTGCTGACACTAATATATGGGGGAATTTTTCTATGCGCTTTATTAAATCGGAACGATCAAGATCTATATCGCTTTTGTTAATGGCTATCACAAAGGGGATTTCCATCTTTTCAAAGGAATTTACCAGCCACTTTTCATAGTCGCTCCAGCTACTATCCACAACAAGAATCGCAAGGTCAATTTTATATAGAGCCTTTTTTGCCCTTTCTACGCGCAGGTTGCCCAGATCACCTACGTCATCCACACCCGGAGTATCTATAACAGTAACAGGTCCTATGGGGTGTATTTCAAGGGATTTGTATACAGGATCTGTTGTGGTGCCGGGCTGTTCGCTTACGATAGATATTTCCTGTCCGACAAGTCTGTTTATAAGGCTAGATTTTCCGACATTCCGCTTCCCAAAAAAACCGAGATATTTTCTGTATCCACCTGTTGTCAACATCGATCCATCACTTCCTTTTCGTGTTTCTCAAGTTCTCTGAGGATCTTAACGCTCAATTTGAAGCCCATTTCTTTAAGCCTTTTGGCTGTTTGAAAAAACTCCACTTTTGCTTTTCCTGTGTAAATCATATAGTCTTTTCTGTATTTTTCCGGCGTGAAATTGCACATTATAACATTGCAGCCAGCATTGAAAGCCTCAAATTGTTTCTTTTCGTCTATTGTTCCAAGCGCGGTAGTAGCGGGCATGAAAACACGAGGCATAGTAAGCCTGATTGCAGCATACGTATTCAATGTAAGTTCGGGGTCTCCGTGTGGAAATTTCTGAAGAGGTGTGCCTTCCGCTGGTACAAAGGGTCCTAAGCCAATCATTTTTACCCCAATGCGCTTCATAAAGAGAATATCATCTGCAATGTCCTCAATAACTTGCCCTGGAAGTCCGATAATATTTCCCGAACCACCTACATAGCCTAATGAAACAATGTAGTCGAGCAAATCAATTCTTTCATCGTAATCATCATCAGGATGAACCGCTTCAAATATTTTCTTATTAATGGTTTCATGTTTCAACAAGACCTTTGAAGCTCCTGCGTGTTTTAGTTTTAAATACGCAGGCTTTGGTAGCTCACCGATTGAAAGCGAAACCGGAACATAGGTCGTGCTTCTTATAGTGGATACTATATGCTCAAGGGTCTCGAGGTCATAATAGGGATCTTCACCTGATTGCAGGATTATTGTGTCAACACCGAGTTTTGCCATATTTATTGCAACAGATATAATTTCATCGGGTGACATTCTGTATCTGTGTACTTTGTTTGAAGCCCTGATACCACAATAAGCACAATTTTTTCTGCAATAGTTTGAGAACTCAATCACGCCCTTTATGAAAACCATATCCCCCATGTAATCATGCCTAAAAGCATTAGCCAATTTGAATAAAAGCCTTCTTTCTTCCCCTTCTTCAAGGGTAAGAAGGTATACAATCTCTTCTTTAGAAAGAGGAATTTCTTCAAGAGCTCTTATAGCGACTGCAAAAAGCTTTTCAAGGCCTTTTTCTTTTATTTCTTTAATAATTTCGAAGCGTTTATTATCCATTGTTTTCCTCCAAAAAATTTTCGATATCTTTCAATAGATTTATTTTGACATTTTCCTCTACCCTCTCCCCAAAGATTGCAAATTTCCCTATGGTTATAATTTTTTCTGGTGGAAGAAAATACTCGCTTCCATAGCCACCTATGTAAGCCCAACGCCTTTCATAACATTCAGCAAGCCATAACTTGCAGCCATTTTTAGAATATTCTTTAAGCAATTCAAGCACTTTAGAAATAAAGATCTCTTTCACCATTTTCCAACCTCTCACAATATTTAAGCAGAGTCTCTTTTATTTCAGGCTTATCGATACTGCTTATTTCCTCCCGGATTCTTTCCAAGCCAGCTTCTCTGGTCTCAGAAGAAGCGTAATCATTAAGGTATTCGAAAAAGGTAAGAATGGCATTTGGCTGGCAAAATCTCTTCACAAAACCGGGGATAGCGAATTCCATGAAATGTTCCCCGGTCCTGCCAAGGCGATAACAAGCCGTGCAAAAGGAAGGAACATAACCGTCTTCGGCCAACTCTCTTATCACAACATCAAGTGGTCTGGTATCACCAAGGGAAAATTGTGATTTCCTATAGGCTTCTTTGTCTTCAGTGGAATATGCTCCGACACCTATATTTGAACCTGCATCTATTTGTGATACACCCAGTTTTAACACTTCTCTTCTTATTTCTATGGGTTCACGAGCGGTAAGGATTAACCCTGTATAAGGCACCGCCAGCCTGATTACCGCAACAAGGTGTTTGAAGTCTTCATCTGATACCTGATACGGTGGTTGTTCGGTGATAGGAGTGCCAATAGCTGGCTCTATCCTCGGGAAAGAGATAGTATGTGGGCCGACACCAAATCGCTCTTCTAAATGAATAGTATGATATAGCAGTCCCATAACTTCAAATTTCCAGTCGTACAGCCCGAACAAAGCACCAATTCCAACGTCGTCTATACCTGCCTCCATCGCTCTGTCAAGCCCATATAACCTGTACAAAAAATCCGACTTTGGACCTCTGGGATGCATTTTTTTATACGTCTCAGGGTGATAGGTTTCCTGAAAAATCTGATATGTACCAATTCCAGCTTCCTTGACTTTTTTGTAATCATCTACTTCAAGAGGAGCTGCGTTTATATTAACCCTTCTGATTTCTCCATTACCTTCTTTTACAGAATATACCTTTCTAACAGTAGCGGCTATGAAGTCCGCATTATAAAGGGGATGTTCGCCATAAACAAGGATTAGGCGTTTGTGCCCACGTGAGACCAAAGCCTTTGCTTCTGTCTCTAAATCATTCATAGAAAGTGTTTTTCTTAGCACTTCACGATTGCTCGATCTGAATCCACAATATACACAATCGTTTATACACTTATTGCCAATATACAATGGAGCAAAAAGCACTATTCTGTTCCCATAAATCCTTTGTTTTAATTCCTTCGCACCTTCAAAAATGAGCTCCTTTGCCTCGTAACTACTTGCGTTAAGCAGCGTTGCAACTTCTTCTGGTTCAAGCCTGTTCTTGTCCAGCGAGCGCTGAACGATGGCTTCAATCTTCTTCGGCTCTGGCTCTTTTGTGTTTTCAAGATGGTTTTGAATTTCTTCAACATCGATAAAATTTTTAAGTTCGGTTTTCACAACTATCACCTCAAATAAAAAATCCCCGGCTGAGCCGGGGACAGATTTTATGATCAAGCACGATCATATTATTCGCAAATTTTCTCTGTCCCTCGATCTCAGGAAATCCCTTGATCTCAGGAATGTGATTAATTTCACAAATATTTTACAGGATTTTTTTGACGGTGAGTTATTTTAGAGGTTAACTTCTTTTTTCCTGTATTGAATGGCTTCGGCTATGTGTCGTGGAAGGACTTTTTCGGAACCTTCCAAATCAGCAATAGTTAAAGATACTTTCAAAACTTTATCTACACTACGTCCTGTGAGTCTCAGTTTTTCAACGGCAGATTCCAGAAGTTTTGCTCCCGTTGAATCCAGGGAGATAAGCTCCTCAATTTCCCTGTGGTTTAATTGGCTGTTGAAGTACTTCCCAAGTACCTTCATGCGCGCGTATTGCCGCTCTCTGGCTCTTTCAACCCTTTCACGAATGTTTTTGGAGCTTTCACTCTTCCGCTTTTCAGAATATTCAGAAAATTCCAGCCGTGGCATATCTACAAAAATATCTATCCTGTCTTCTATCGGGCCTGAAATCTTTTTATTGTACCGCTTGATGTCATTCCAGGAGCACGAGCATTCATGACTTCTGTCCCCATACCAACCACAAGGGCAGGGATTTTGAGCAGCAACGAGCATGAATCTCGCCGGATATGTAACTGTGAGTCTGGCCCTGGATATTGTTACATCACCATCTTCAAGTGGCTGTCTGAGCGCTTCAAGAACGTCCCGCCTGAATTCTGGAAGCTCATCGAGGAATAATACACCATTATGCGCAAGACTTATTTCACCGGGTTTTGCCTCGCTTCCTCCGCCAATGATAGCCGTAGTAGAAGCTGTATGATGTGGTGACCTGAAAGGACGCTCTATTACCAGGCCTTTTCCATCAAGCAATGAAGCAACACTATAAATCTTTGTTGTTTCTATGGCTTCTTCAAGAGACATTCTGGGAAGGATTCCCGGTATCCTTCTGGCAAGCATTGTCTTGCCACATCCCGGTGACCCTTTAAGAAGCAAATTGTGTGCACCAGCGGCGGCGACTTCCGCTGCTCGCTTTGCAAACTCCTGGCCTTTTATGTCTGAAAAGTCTTCTGCAACAATATGTTTCAGCTCCGGTTCCTTATAAGCTATGGGATTCTTTTTTATATTTCCATTGAGGAATGCAACGAGCTCAGAAAGGTTTTTCACAGTGTATGCATCTATATTTTTAAGAATTGAAGCCTCAGATTCATTTGAAGCAGGAAGTATCACAGTTGGTTTTTCCTTTTCTTCAGAAAGTTTCAAAAGAGCCGGAAGCACGCCCCTAACTTTTCTAACCGTGCCATCTAGGCCCAACTCACCAAAGAAAAGAAACTTCGAAATGTCCTTCTGAACAATGTCAGAAGCTTTCAAAATACCAACAGCCATAGGAAGATCGAGATAAGAACCCTCTTTCTTGATATCGCTTGGTGCGAGATTTATGGTTATTTTTCCTCTTGGGAAGGGAAATCCGGAATTCTTTAGAGCACTCTTGACTCTTTTTTTGCTCTCTTTTACTACTGTATCGCCCAGACCAACTATATCAATATCATGAATCACAGCTTTTTTGTCAACATCAACTTCTACTGCTATCCTGTAAGCATTCAATCCAATCATCGTAACGCTTGAAACACTGGAATAATGCCTCACACTATCCCCCCTCAAGTTTTTTCCATTATAACATTGGTGATTGAGAACCGGGGATTCGAGAAAATCGAGAAGGTGAGAAGCACGGGTTTAGGGTCTGGTATTAAATACCGAGTAAAGAGCCGCGAGTTACGGGAATAGAACGAGATCTGAGAATCCGAGAGCTGCTTCGCAGCGAGTAAGCACGCTGCGCGTGGGTATGACTGGCTACGCCAGTGTTATGAACTCCTTCGGAGTTGCCTTGAACCGCTCTGCGGTTGCTTTGTACTGCTAATGCAGTTGACAATAATGGCCTACTATTAGGCTTGGGTCTGGTTTTTACTAAACCCCAAACCCTTTCTTCTCGATTTTCGGTTATTTTGTCTCGACTTCCCGTTATTGCACAACAAATGCCTTATTAAAGCTATGATGACATTTTATTATCCATTGAAAAAAACAAAAAATAAAGTTGACTGTAAAAATCAAAGGAAACAAAGAATAATCAAAGGCATCTGCTGATAATTTAAAAAAAAAAGACATTATTTAAATTCGAAAATTGAAAAATATATAGTTATAATATATAAGCAATGTTTCAAATTATGCGCTTTAAGTTAATAAAACGATGTAAAAAAACGATTCGTTAAAAATATTTTACGATTATCACCAGAATGTTTATATCGATTTCTCAGATTATCTTTATCTCTTGGAGTTTTAATCCAAAGTGGAAATATATTATAAGTTGTTTTTTTAATAAGGGAGGTACTTTTTTGAAAAAATGGTTTGTGCTATTTATAGTATTGTTGATTACAACTGTATCTTTTGCGGATATCTGCGCTATAGCGTATGCTCCATATTTTGTCCCTGTTGTAAATTATATGGCTTATAAAGGCAAAATAGTCGGTAATTTATCTGGTGTTACTGTTCTGAATTACTCACTTGATTTTTGGATATATGGTTATGAAGATGGCTACTATCTTCAACCACCCGATGTTCAAGGTTCTTGGCACTATGATGGTACTTCATCAAGCTTTTCTTATACAAAGATACTCACTCTGTTCCCTGAACCCTATGTGTGGAATGACTATACAAATATTGTTGGTGGTTCAGTAACATGGACTTTCATATTACCTTCAGGTACTATAAAAACACAGACTGAAACTTTCAACAGCTTAATATTACCTGAAGCTATATATGAGTCATTCACCGAATATGACACGAGTTCTGCGCACACTTTGTTTTATTACGACCCAGAGGAGCATTAACATTCAAAGGAGATGTTGAATGATATGAAACCCAAAACATTGGTTGTTATATTAGCACTATTTTCTTCGTTATTCTTTGGAGCCATAAATATTGATCAAGCTATTAACGATGGAATAACGTTTTTGCGGAATAATCAAGAATCGAACGGTACGTGGTTTTATGATGATGTCTTGGTCAGCCATGAGATTATTGAATCGCTCGTGAGCGCTTTTGGCGCTGAGCGTGTAAAAGATATGGCCTCAAAATTTGCCGAATATGTGAGCAAAAATATTGAGGTACAAACCGCATTTCTTTCATACGACTACCTTTTCAAACTCGATGATTTGGATTTGCTCAGTGAATATATGTCACTGAACCTGGCTTATAAAATCCTGGGCAAGCCAAACCTGAAGTTTGAGTTGAAAATTAACAGGCTTATCTTAAGGAAAGAATCAGAGATACTTTCCATGGAAGACTTGGACTTCATACAGGTTTTACGCTTCTTAGCCGTAGGTAAGTTTGCACTTACTCCAGGGATAACTAAAAGGGCATTATCCATGCTTGAAAAAGAAGAAAATGTGAAAAGGTTGGAATGCTGCTATTACCTTTTGAAGTATGGTTATCCTGTTTCTGAAGAAACAATAAATAGTATCGCTGAATATATGAAATCAAAACTAGAAAAATACAAGGAAGAAAAAGGAACGATTTCCGAAGGAAAATTGACACAACTTGCCCTTGGAGCAATAATTTTAAGTCTTGGAGAATCAGATAATAGCATAACCAAAGAAATTATCGATTTCTTGCTTTCAAAGCAAAACAAAGACGGAAGCTGGGGAAACAGCGAAGAAATTGCGACAACATTTATGACAACCGCTCTTGTTTTAGAAGCTCTTGGATATTACTGAACCTTCCACACTTGAGTTAGTAGATATTTGTATCCAACTCATATGTGGCTTTCTTCAATATTCCCAAACTTCTGCTTTTTCTCCTGCTGGATTTCAGGCGATTTAGATTCTCAACCTGGTCGACAACGAAGTGTCTGAATCTGAAATAAAGTGCGGGTCTGGGGTATAGGGTATAGAAAATATTTCGAGATCCGAGAAACCGAGAAGATTGATCTAGTAGGAATTCGTAACAATCCTGAATGGATTCATGTCATTTTCTTAACTCTCGGTGTCTCGGCTCTCGAAACGTTCATGTATCACCCCTTTAGTCAATGACACAAAGATAGTTTACTTCATGTCTTTCCCGGCCATATCAGCCTGCTGAGCCTATGCTATAATTAATTTAGAGGTGGTTGAATGTTCCAGAAAACACATTATGTTAGTGTCCGCGGAGTGATTGTTGAAAACGGCAAAATCCTGGTTGTGAAACATGCTCATAGCAACCGACCTCCCTTCTGGTGCTTTCCTGGCGGCAGAGTTGAAGATGATGAAACATTATCCCAAGCCCTTCAGCGAGAAATGATCGAAGAAACTGGCCTGAAAGTTAAGGTAGAAAATGTTGTTTATACTCAAGAGTTTGTACAGGAAAGACTTTTAGAGCTTTTCTTCCTTTGTAAGATTGAAAGCGGAAAAGCCAAATTAGGGTCGGATCCTGACAACCCGGGCCCTCCAATTTTAGTTGACTTGCTTTGGGCGTCTCCTGAAGAGCTTCTTTCAATGCCAGTATATCCACGTAATCTTGTACATATGATTGCCGCCGGTAACTTGCAACAGATAAATCACCAGGTGCTTTACGTAAAGGAAGAGCTCTCGAATTTTGCGGACTAAATGTGTTTATTGAACTTTACACCTCAGAAAGGAGGGGTTTTATGAAGTTCAATATTTACGCGAAAGAACTCACTGTTACCGAAACAATGCGTGAACACCTTGAAAAGAAACTCTCCAAAGTGGAAAAAATCTTCGGTGAGGACAGGTTTATTTCAATGGACGTGAGGATTTTAAAAGAAAGAGGGCAGTACAAACTGGAAGTAACGGCACATTTATCGGGGATAGTTGTTCGAGTAGAGGAAAAAGGTACAGATTTTTACTTAGCCGTTGACAAACTTGCAGATACCTTTGAAAAACGTTTAAAGAGATTCAAGGAAAGGAAATCCATAAAACATAAATTGAGTGTAAGAGAGATAACTGATTCACTATCGGTTCCTGAATATGCGGAAGAAGAGGGGAGTATGATAACCAGAAGAAAGCGTTTTTTTATCAAGCCAATGACACTCGAAGAAGCTCTTCTTCAGATGGAAATGCTCGGGCACACATTCTTTGTTTTTAGAAATGCGGAAAGTGGTGAAGTAAACGTTCTATATGCAAGAAAAAATGGTTCTGTTGGTCTTATTGAAATGACTGAATGAGTTTAATGGACCGGGCTTTACGCCTGGTCCTTTGATATCCTGGAGGTGAAGTAATATAAAGAAAGAAAGAACCCAGTCAATCGTCTTCAGTTCTCTTGAAGACGAGGTCAGAATAGCAATTCTTGACAACGGTTCCCTTGAAGAGGTCTTCTTTGAAGAAATGGATAACGAAAGTTATACTGGAAATATTTATCTTGGGAAAGTTGAAAGTGTGGTTCCAAGCCTTGAAGCTGCATTTGTAAACATTGGAATTGGTAAGAATGCTTTTCTCCGATTCAAAGATTCTCAGGGCAAGCAGACGCTCGAAAAAGGGAAAAAATCCTGGTTCAGGTAAAAAAAGACCCAATTGGTTCCAAAGGACCTCAGGTTACTTTGAAAGTCAGCATACCAGGAAGAAGCATAGTTTACATACCCTTCTCCAAACACATCGGGATTTCCAAGAAGATAACAGAAAAAGATGAGCGTGACAGACTCATGAAAATTGCACGTGATGCTCTAAAGGAAGGAGAAGGTTTGATTTTTCGAACAGCCGCTTATGGCGTTTCAGCTGAGACCATTCAGGAAGAGCTGGAAAAGCTCAGAGTATTGTGGCAAAAAATTGAGCAACAATTCAAAAGAGGAAGAAAACCCAAACTCTTATATGAAGAACCGAGTCTTGTAGAATATATTCTCAGGGAGCGCTTAACAGAAAACACAAGGGAAATCGTTGTGGATAATGAGTACCTTTGGCATGATGTAGTACAGGGAATAAGTAAATTCAAAACGGGGTTCAAGCCTATTGTAAGATTTGTTGAAGAAGATGCCTTCTCACACGAAGGAATCTATGAAATGCTGAAAGTTCTTTATGCAAGGGTAGTCCATCTCAAAAGCGGCGGAAACATCATTATCGATAGAACAGAGGCTATGACAATTATCGATGTTAATTCTGCAAGCGATACTTCCGGAAATGATGTCTCGGAAACTTCGTTAAAAACAAATCTTGAAGCGGCTTCTGAAATAGCCAGGCAACTTAGGTTGAGAAATATAGGGGGAATAATTGTCATAGACTTTATCGACATGAAATCAGACACAGCACGCAATGAAGTGCTCAAGCGTTTAAGCGAAGAACTAAAAAAGGACAAAGCACGATCATATATTATGGGCTTTACTCGTTTAGGGCTTCTCGAAATGACGAGAAAGCGTTCTACTGCTGCCATAGGATCCAAAATTTACTCGAATTGCCCTGTTTGTAAAGGAATCGGCTTAATAGAAGCACCAAAAATCGTTTACCAGAGGTTGTTAAAAGATCTCCAAAAAGTCTTCAAAGACAGCAAAATCAAATCAGCGGAAGTTGAAGTGTATCAGAATCTTTCAGGCATTCTCACTCCAGATGTCCAAAAAGGTCTTGCAAAGAGTTTAAAGGGAGATTTGAAATTCCACTTTACCTGGCCGGTTCCAACAACTTACAATATCAAGTTCAGCAAAAAATGAATCAAAAGCTAACGATAAAAGAGCTTTGAATTTTCACTAATCAGGAAATTCAAAGCTCGGTTTTTTCAACCAAGTCTTCCATAGATTTTAGCCAATCTATTTTCCAACCCCAAAAGGTCTTCTTGAGAAAGTAAACACGAGGTTTTTTGAGTTCTGAAACAATTTCATAGCCATCTCCTATACTTTTTACAAGAACCGGAAAGTAACCATCCTGAATCATTTCCTCAATTTTCGAAAGCTTTATTCCAGTGTCTTTTAAGTCTTTATCTTCCAGTACATCATTACCCTCAATATACACTCTGTCACAAACTTTTCGTCCGGCTTCATTGTAAAGAATGATCAGTTCATGATTGACATTTTCAAGCTCAGAAGTGTAGTAAGCGACAAAAACAGAGGATATATCATCTGGTTGGTATATGAGCTTTTTAACATCGTTCAGGAGGAAATTGCTCATTTTTTCATAACCGGAGCGGTTGTATTCGTATGTATTTATAAGAGAACCTGCTTTGAAAGCATATCGTGATTCTACAAAATCCTTCACATAATGCTGATATTCCGAAAGAATCTCGACTGGTGTTTTGCTGAATTCACTTAACCACAAAAGAAAGTAAACAGCAAACACAATGATCAAAGATATTAGCGCTACTACTTTTATTCTTTTAAACAAAAAAAGACACCCCCATATAAAAACCTCAGTTAAATCAATGATAACACACACAAAAAAAAGAAGCCTTTCGGCTTCTCGTGGTGGGTGCGACAGGGATCGAACCTGTGACCTCTTCCGTGTGAAGGAAGCGCTCTCCCGCTGAGCTACGCACCCATCAGGAAGATTTTAGCATTCTCTATAATGCGTGTCAAGGCGCGGTGTGCTCTTCGACATATCTCGTTGATGCACTACTGAAATTTGAAACCCTCATCAAAAAGCTTCTCACATGCTTTTACGATTTCGCCTTCGTAGAGGGTATTGCTCTTTTTCTCTATCTCACTCAGCGCTTCTTCATAGCTCATAGCTTTTCTATAAGGTCTATCGTGGGTCATGGCTTCCATCACATCAGCAACGGCAAGAATTTTTGCTTCTTCTTCGATGCTCTTGCCTTTTAGTCCTTCAGGATACCCCGAACCATTCAGGCGTTCGTGGTGATGAAGTATTGTATTATCCACCGACCAGGGGAAATTAACGGCATGCGCAATAGTATAACCAACTTCCGGATGGTGTTTTATCATATTAAACTCCTTTGAATTTAACTTTCCAGATTTCAAAAGAA
Source organism: Kosmotoga arenicorallina S304 (assembly GCF_001636545.1). Classification (GTDB taxonomy): domain Bacteria; phylum Thermotogota; class Thermotogae; order Petrotogales; family Kosmotogaceae; genus Kosmotoga_B; species Kosmotoga_B arenicorallina. The sequence goes on from NZ_JFHK01000003.1 coordinate 132,038, forward strand.
CCGATTCGGGAATTTCGATCTTGCCAATGTCATGGATACTCGCAGCAAATTCTATAGCCCTTATTTTTGAAGGCGAAAGTCCGAGCTCTCTTGCAATTTCTTTTGAAAGTTTAGCCACTCTTTTTTGATGTCCTACAGTATAAGGGTCTTTTTTTTCTACAAAAGAAGAGGTTATTTCCGCTAAATTTATAATTGACTGTTGATAGCCATTAGCATGCATTTTTTCATTACTTAGTAATTCTTGTAATTTTAGATTGATGATTTTTGTCTTTTGATGCACAAGTGAGTTATTCAGTGCGTACGCTACATATTTTGATAGCACTTCAAGAAATGAAACAGCCGTACGTTCAATGGCATTGATCTTGTTGCAAAGTATCAAAATTGCGCCTGCATTTACATCTCTTATCTTTAGCGGGATGATAAGAACCGAATGTGCTTGGAATCCATTAAAAGAAGCTGTTTCAACAATGTTTCTCAAGCCCGTGGTCACAATGCCCATTTTGCCTTTTTCAACACAAAGACTCAGGTTGCAATCCGGAATATATATTATTTCACCCGTGCGTACAGCATATGCTATTTCTTCCTCTGCATTTTTGTAAAGAGAAATTGCAGGGAAATGCTCCGGGCTAACTTCATTCCCATTTATTCTTGCAGATAAACAGCTTAGTTCCTGCGATCTGCTATCAAGAACAAAAATAAATGATGTTCTGCAACCTGATATTTTCTCAGTGTAATGATGGATTGTCTTGCAAAGTTTCTCGGTATTTAAAGTTTTCATAAGGCTTTCGGTTGCTCCTTCAAAAATCGGGGTCTGCCAGCTTGGTCTGGTTCCAGCAAAGGGCTCAGCAGTACTGACAAAAACAAATTGCACGCTTCTTTCACCTATCGTCATAACACCGGTTGTCACAGAGCCTTTGAACGTGGTTCCTCTCATACTGTTGAACTCAACTTCAAAAGGCTCATAGCATCTATCCGGTAATTCAATAGGTGTGCTTAAAAAATCATTCAAAAACTTGTTTTCGATTTCCTTAAACTCTTCAGCACCAATTGCCCTCAATATGCTATCGCTTGCCGCAACTATTCTTCCTTCGTAAACTCCAAATACCGCATAAGGCAAAGCTTCAACAATAACTTTTAAAACTGAAAGCTCCTTTCCAGATAAACGCATAAACTCAGAAGATATGTGAAGATGTTCTCCGAGCATAGGTATCCCCCCCAAATGACTTCTAAAAAATGATATTTCCCGGCACCTTTAAATCGAATAAAATGGGAAAGTCTTTTGAGTTAAGAAAAGAAAAAATCTCAAATAAAGTTACGATCCAGAAATCTATAAAAGCCAGATAAAAGCCTTTACAAAACAATTTCAAAAATGAAAAAATCGACATTAAACCATGCTACTGTTTTCGTCTATAAGTAAATCAAAAGAATCAATCATTATTTTCATTTCCTGTGGTTGACGATATACTTTATTTTAAATTTGACAGGAGAAAAAAAGAGTTATATAATATATGTGGATTGCATATATATGAGAGGAGGCGATCAGAATGCCTTATGGATTTGGAAGAGGATTTGGGTCTGGATGCGGAAGAGGCTATGGTAGGGGTTTCGGGCCAGGCTATGGCTGGGGCTACGGTAGAGGATTTGGGCCACGTCGGGGAGGTTATGATTACGGTGAACCAGGTTTTGGTTATGGTCCTTATGAACCAGATCCTGCTACCGAAGAACAGATGCTTCTTGATTACAAAGCTTATCTGGAGGAAGAGAAGAAATACCTTGAAAGAGAACTCGCAGAGGTCAATAAAAGGATAGATGAATTGAAAAATCAAGGGAGGTGACCATATGCCTGGATTTGACAGAACAGGTCCCATGGGTGAAGGTCCAATGACTGGTAGAGGTCTGGGATATTGTGCCAGACCCGGTACAGGTGTTTATGCTTATGGTTATAACAGGCGATGGTTTTGGCCCGGTCGTAGCTTCTTTGGAATGAGGGGACCCAGACTTGCCTGGCGACACGGATGGTTTGGAAGAGGATACAACTATGGTCGGGGTTTTGGCCGGGGATATGGAAGAGGCTACGGACGAGGCTGGTGGTAGTATAAGCCAGGCCTAAGCTTTGTGCGGGAGCTCCGCTCCCGCCTCTTAATGTTGAAACCCTTGAATTTCCTTTTGTATAAATTGAGGTGGTGATTTTTTGAAAATCGCGGTTGTGAGCGGAAAAGGCGGAACGGGAAAAACCACTGTAGCAACTAATCTTGCATGGGTTACAGCAGCCAAAAAACCTGTTCAGCTTCTTGACGCTGATGTTGAAGAGCCAAATTCTCATCTCTTTTTTCATGTTAAATATACCGGGGAAACCGACGTAGAAATACTTCTTCCTCGTGTTAACAAAGAAAAATGTATTCTATGCGGAGAATGCGCCAAAGTCTGCCAATTTGGTGCTATATCTGTTTTCAGTACTGGAGTTCTTGTTTTTGATAACCTTTGCCATGGGTGTGGAGCGTGTAAAATAGCTTGTCCCACAAAGGCTATTTACGAATTGAAAAAGCAGATTGGCGTGGTAAAAACAGGCATAATACACGAAAAATTAACCTTCGGTACAGGCCTTTTAAATATCGGGGAACCTTCAGGTGTGAGGATAATAAGAGAATTAAAAAAATACATCGATGAAACCAAAACAGTTATTATAGATGCTCCTCCGGGCACTTCATGCCCGGTTGTGGAAACACTCAGAGGCATGGATTACGCTCTAATGGTAACAGAAGCGACCCCCTTTGGACTTCATGATTTAAGGCTCGCTGTTGAAGTTGTCAAAGAAATGGACATTCCTATGGGAATAGTGATAAACAGGGCTTCTGATGACTACACTGAGATTGAGGAGTATGCTTCTTCAAAAAATATACCCATACTCGAAAAAATACCTTTTGACAGGGATATTGCGACTGCATATTCCAGAGGCTCCTTGTTCGTTGAGCTCAAAAAAGAATGGTTTGAACGCTTTGAAAAGCTTTATGAAAAGATCGCCGGGGTGATAGCATGAAGCAAATAGCTGTAGTCAGCGGTAAAGGTGGCACCGGAAAAACGACCCTATCTGGCTCATTGTCTTTTCTCTTTAAAAATCATGTCATGGCTGATTGTGATGTTGATGCCCCGAATCTTCATTTGCTAATGGAACCCAAACTCAAAGAAACACATGAATACTATGGTGGTAAAAAAGCAGAAATCGAAGGTCATCGTTGTACCTCATGTGGAATATGTATGAATACATGTCGATTTAGTGCGATTATTCCTGGAACTCCATACAGAGTTGATCCCTATGCATGCGAAGGTTGCAATGCCTGTGTGTTAACATGCCCTGAGGAAGCAATCACCTTGAAAGAGAGTAAATCAGGAGACTATTTCTTGTCCAAGGCAGGTGAGCTTCCTTTATCTCATGCTCTTTTAACTCCTGGCGAGGAAACCTCTGGTGGTCTTATAGCAGAAGTGAGAAAACTCGCATTAAAAGTTGCAGAGCAGGAAGAGCATGACTATGTAGTTATTGATGGTGCCCCCGGTATTGGTTGTGCAGCCTCTTCATCCATTACCGGCGTCAACTATGTGGTCATAGTAGCAGAACCAACAATTTCCGGTATGCACGACCTTCAGCGTATTGTCGAGACCACCCGCCATTTTATGAGAAAGTTTGGTATTGTTATCAACAAATTCGACTTAAATACTGTCAAAACAGATGAAATAGCCAATTGGTGCAATAAAGAGAAGATAGAAATACTGGGAAATATTCCTTTTGATCCTGAAGTAAGGAACTCAGCTATCAGGGCAGAGCCTGTGGTAAAGAACAAGAATTCCGCTGCTGCAAAGGCGATCAAAGAAATTTACTATAGATTACTGGATCTTATATAGGAGGTGCAAATTATGAAATTGGCAATACCCGTGATGAGTGATAATGGTTTTGACGCTGAAATTTCAGAACATTTTGGACATGCTCCATATTTCGCCTTTGTTGAACTTGATGGTGACACAGTACTCGGTGCAACCGTTGAGAAAAATCCTTTTGAAAGACATGGCCCCGGAGAAATACCAAATTATATTCATAGCAAGGGAGCAACTGTTTTAATTACACGAGGTATAGGAGCCCGTGCAATAGCGTTTTTTGAAAGCTTTGGAATTCACGTTGTCAGAGGAGCTTCCGGAACCGTTAGAGATATTGTTGATTCTTATCTTTCCGGAAATCTTGAGAGCACTCCCTATGAACCAAGAGAAAAGTTTCATAATCACTGATCAAAGGAGGAGATAGAAATGAAAATAGCCATTCCCGTAAAAGAAAAATCGCTCGCTTCAGAAGTTGATGATCGTTTTGCGAGAGCAGCTTTTATTCTTATATACGATGTGGAAAGCAAAACAACGGAGTTTCTTGAAGACGTGGCAACACAAGCACATGGAGCAGGACCTGTAATGGTTGAAGCTCTTGCTAAAAACGGGGTTGATATTTTAGTAGCTAAAAGCCTTGGCCAAAATGCCTTTACCGCAATTAACCAAACAGGTATTAAGGTTTACATTGCAAAGGACGGCACAGCTGAAGAAAACATAAAAAATGTGATTGATGGTACCGCGACAGAAATGATAGAACCCGGGCCATCCTTTCATTGAAAAGGGGGAAAAGAGATGCCATGGGTTAAAGAAAGCGATTGTATTGGATGTGAGCTTTGCATAAAAGCCTGTCCCGTTGAAGGGGCAATAACCATGCGTAATGGAAAAGCGTACATAGATAACAACCTTTGCACCAGATGTGGGAAATGCTTTGAGGTATGCCTCAAAGATGCAATACGGCCTAATTCTGAAAATCCCCTTCTTAGAGGTCGGGGGATTGGGCGAGGCATGGGACGTGGAATGGGTCGTGGTACAGGCAGAGGCCAAGGTAGAGGCCAGGGAAAAGACCGCGGCTTTTAAAGGGCACAGTAATGAAGCATGTTTATGGCGTTGTGCCTTCAAGAAGGCTCGGCAGGTCTCTTGGAATATGCCCCATTCCATTCAAGACCTGTAATTATTCATGTATTTATTGCCAGCTTGGTAGAACAACCAGGATGACAAATTCGAGGAGCGCTTTTTATCCGCCAGAAGAAATAATAAAAGAAGCTGAAGACTTCGTAAAAAAATACGGAGAAAAGAGCTTTGATGTAATAACCGTCGTAGGTGAAGGTGAACCAACACTTTATACACCTATTGATAAAATCACCGATGGTATTAGAAGATTGACACGAAAACCCCTGGTTTTGATAACTAACGGCTCTTTGCTCTATAACGGCTCTGTCAGAAAAGAAGTCAGTGGATTCGATATTGTCATGCCCACTTTGGATGCCTGGGATGAGGAGAGCTTCAAAAAAATAAACAGGCCCTTTAGAGAGTTGAGCTATAAAGAAGTTTTCAGAGGCATCGTCGATTTTTCCCGGAAATTCAACGGAGAAATCTGGCTGGAAGTTATGCTCATCAAGGATTATAACGACTCCATAGAGGCATTGAGGTCTCTAAAGGGAAGGATCGAAATGATTTCACCTGAGAGAGTATATATAAATGTACCGGTAAGGCCCCCAGCAGAAAAGGGGGTGGAAATACCGGAGAAATCCCGGATAGAATATGCGCGTAAATTACTTAGCGCAATGAGCATAGAGAATCTGTCCGTGAGCAACTTTTTATCTTCAGAAAATGATGCAATAAAAGCAGTTATCGAAATCATCAAGCGCCACCCTATGTCAGAAAACGACCTGAAAGAATTTTTGCTCTCTGAATACGATGAGAAAGCACTGGAGAGATTTTTTTCGCTTGAAAGTGAAAAACATAACATTGAGAGGTGTAGTTACCACGGAAAAGTATTCTACCGTTATATCCAGAGGAGGGAAAAAAGATGAAGAAAGAAATCCTGGTCATTGGCGGTGGTCCTGCAGGTATAATTACGGCAACTACTGCCAAAAAAACTTATCCTGAAAAAACAGTGGCCGTTGTAAGAAAAGAAAAAACAGGGTTGGTTCCCTGTGGAATCCCTTACATTTTTGGGACGCTTAACTCAGTAGATGCAAACATTATGGGAATCAAACCAGCTGAAAATCTTGGTGTTGAATTTATTATCGATGAAGTTACAGCTGTCGATTTTGAAAGAAAAACAGTGCTTATCAAATCAGGGAATAAAATTGAATATGAAAAGCTTGTTTTTGCTACGGGTTCAAAGCCCGTTCTCCCACCAATTGAAGGCAAGGAACTCAAGGGCGTATTTACCATTGCCAAGAATAAGGAATATATGGAAGAAGTATTCAACTTCGCAAAGAGTGCAAAAAGAGTAGTAATTGTCGGCGGCGGTTTCATTGGTATTGAAGTGGGTGACGAAATTAGAAAGATGGGAAAGGAAGTCGCAATTGTTGAAGCAATGCCCCATCTTTTACCAGCAGCTTTTGATGAAGAATTTGGGAAAGTGGCTGAGGAGAAACTCGCTGAGCACGGCACGTCAATAAAAACAAACATCCGTGTCTCAAAAATCCTTGGTAGCGAAAGTGTTACCGGAATTGAATTTGAAGATGGTAAAAATCTGCCAGCTGATATGATCATTTTCGCAACTGGTTACAAACCAAATACCGGGCTTGTGCAGAATCTTGATATCCATCTGGGTTATAGTGGAGCAATCTGGGTTGATGAATACATGAGAACCAGCGTAAGAGATGTATTCGCAGTTGGTGATTGTGCAGAACACAAAGATTTCTTCACCAGAAAACCAAGCAGATTAATGCTTGCTTCTACCGCAGTTTTTGATGCGAGAGTAGCTGGCGCAAACCTTTATCATCTAAAGGTTGTGCGTGAAAACCATGGAAATCTTGGTGTTTTCTCCACTTCCATAGAAGGGCTTACACTTGGCGCAGTTGGAATGACTGAAAGAACTGCGTGTGCAGAAGGGTTTGAATGCGTTATTGGCGAAGCAAAATCTGTCGATAGGCATCCCGGAACTTTGCCGGATAAAAGTCCTCTGTATGTAAAATTAGTTTTTTCAAAGGAAAGCGGACTTTTACTTGGTGCACAAATCGCAGGCGGAAAAAGCGTTGGAGAAATGATAAATATCCTGGGTCTTGGCTTGCAGATGGGTGTTACTGCAAATGATCTTGTTACAATGCAGATAGGAACACATCCATTACTAACTTCTGCACCTACTGCATATCCATTAGTACTGGCAGCGGAATCAGCAATTATGAAGCTCCGTTAATTTATCATCGGAAGAAGAATTCAGGATACTGTAAGTACCGTAGTATCCTGCACTTGTTTTGCAACTCTTTAGAATCTGCGAAATATATATCTAAAAATCACTGCCAAAAGCATCTGCAGTTTATATATGATTTAATCATATATATAACTTTTGTAACTTCACTCTCAAATTTGAACAGGAAAAAACATTATAATTATATGATCAATAGCTTTTTATGAAAATATCTTTGTGCTATACTAATATCTAATTTCTTACTGAGGTGGATTGTGAGAGAAAAAAGACATTTCATTGCTTTCGTCTGGCATGCATCCTTTCTTGCTCTAACAATGGCTTTTGTTGAAGTAAACACCGTCTTGCCATCTCTTGTGTTAAAAGCCGGCGGGAATAGTTTTTCAATCGGACTAATTACAGCTATTACAACAGGAATCCCTTTACTTGTGCAAATAGTATTTGCTGGTCTTCTTATGGCACGCCCTAAAAAGAAGCCATTTTTGTTATTTGGAATATATCTAAGAATTTTTGCTCTGGCTTTTATGGGCTTTATGTTGAAAAGCAGTTTAACAGGTAGCGTTCTTCTTTTAATGATTTTCCTGGTTATCTCCGTTTTCTCCTTTAGCGGCGTTTTCGCGGGTATTTGTTATACAGACCTGTTGGGTAAATCCATTGCCGGAAAAAGCAGAAGAAAATTTATGGCTTTCAGGCAAATTGTTGGCAGTATACTTTCATTTGGTGGTGGCTTTCTTGCGAGAATGGTTGTGAGCGAGGTTCCGTATCCAGACAATTACTCAATGATGTTTTTCGTAGCTGCCATTTCTTTAGCCCTTGGCTCCATGGGTTTCTGGCTAATTTATGAATCACCTGCGAAGATAATTTCCTATCCGGGCTTCTGGAAAATACTGAAAAACATTCCTTCAACTTTGAAAAAAGACGGCAATCTGCGCAACTACATCGTATTTTCAAATCTAACCGGTTTTGGACTTATACTCATTCCTTTTTACGTGCTTTTAGCAAAGGAAACTTATGGTCTTAGTGGTGAAAACGTGGGCAACTTTCTCTTTCTCCAAATGATTGGTATACTCATTGCCGGGTTTTTCTGGGGAAGTTACCTGCAACACAAGGGATTTAAAAAATTGTTATATGCTTGTGCTCTTTTCGGCGGTACGATTCCCATCCTTTCCTTATTTTTATCAAATGTCGGAGATAATTTTTATGCCCTGATCTTCCTTTTAACAGGGGTTACCTTAAGCGCAAGGAAAATGGGGTTTGAAGGGTTACTTATTGAAATTTCCAATGATGAAAATAGAGCGCTTTATACTGGTATTTCAGGAGCGTTCAACGTCGTTACCTCTATTTTGCCCCTTATTATGGGAGCCATTATTGATTTCATAGGATTCAAAATAGTATTTTCACTTTCAAGCTTTTTCATATTTTCGGGTATACTTTACTTGAGAAGAATAAAAATAGTGGAGGTGTAACTTTTTGCGTGGATTTGGAAGAGGTGCCGGTGCTTTTGGCAGGCGATGGCTTGAACTGTATTTACTATTACTCATTGCAGAAAAACCATCTCACGGTTATGAACTATCTGCAAGGTTGAAGGATTTTGGCGTTATGATTCCGGGAATTGGTCAGATGGGGAGCCTTTATAGAATATTATCAACCCTAGAAATGGGGGGATTGGTGGCTACGGATTGGGATATGAGCGAGGGAGGCCCGGCAAGAAAGGTTTACAAGATCACCGAAGAGGGGTTCTCTTTTCTTGAAGATGCCATGGAAAGTGTCTATGCATTGAAAACAAACATAGAGAATTTTATTAGAAGATATGAAGCGCTAAAAAAGGAGAACAAAAATAATTAAAGCGGGGCTTCTGCCCCGCTTTTTTGGCATTCACAGTTTTTTATGGCAGAACCACCAGTCAAAACATTGATACTCTTTTTTTCTCTTTTCAGCAGTTGCCACATCACTTGCGGGTGGGACAATAACTTCATCGCCAACAAGTTCATTGTTGGGCCAATTTGCGGGGACTGCTACGCCTTCCCTATCAGCAATCTGGAAACCTTTGATCATTCTCAAAAATTCATCCATGTTTCTACCAAGTTCCTGAGGATAATACAGCATGGCACGGATTGTGCTTTCAGGATCAACTATAAAAACCGCCCTAACAGTATTTGTCCCTTTTCCAGGATGAATAAGGCCAAGTTTTGAAGCAACTTTTCCGGTGTCATCAGCAATTACAGGAAATTTGATTTCCACTTTGAGATTATCTTTGATCCATTCAATCCATTTTATATGGGAGAATACTTGGTCAATACTAAGACCTATAAGTTCTGTATTAAGTGTTTTGAATTCTTCGTAGCGTTTTTGGAAAGCAACAAATTCCGTGGTGCATACCGGTGTAAAATCCGCCGGGTGACTGAACAGGATGAACCACTTACCTTTGAAAACATCCGGGAGTTTCATGACTCCCTGGGTTGTTTGAACTTCTAATTCAGGAAAATTTTCGCCAATTAAAGGTATCCTCGCTTCCATAAAAAACCTCCTTTTTTTGTTAATATATAGAATAATTCTAATTCGTAAATATGATAACATATTCTGCGATTAAAATCAAAAACTTTACCAAAAACCTCAAATGAATTACCCTATAACGAAAAAGTTGACATTTAAAGCTTTGTGTTAGCCTATCAAAAGTATTATCAAAACTTGTTTCATGAAGATTTTGATAAACAGGTTAGATAATGCAAGTCTCAGAAATCTTTTCAGCTGAACACTTTCGTCATTTTAGAGACATCTTGTGTTAAAATAAACAATTAGAAGAAAATAACGGAGGTAATCAGTATGTTCCACGAAGGCACTAACAAAGATGAATTGCTAATCGGGCGGTTTATCTCCGGAGTTCATCTTAACTTGCTCGATCTGATTGATGAGATTGTCATAATTTTTCTAATTGATTCTATGGACAGTCCCGGGCAAATTGTATACGCAAACAAAATGGCTGTGGAATTGCTCGGATACTCTTTAGAAGATTTGCTAAATAAAAGTTTTTACGATCTTGCAGAAGATATTCCGACAGATATCAAAGTTCGAAAAGAAGAAAGGTTCAACTGTGAATTAACTGCATTCTCTGGTTCTTATCTGTCACTTTTAGGTTCTATCAGTTTCATAAAACACAGCGAGAGAAATTTTGGAGTATTCATTGGAAAAGATAGGAGCAAGATAACAAAACTTTTAAGTGAACTGCAATGGCGAATAGATTTTGAGAGCCTTATTAGTAAAATTTCCTCAATGTTTGTAGGATTATTCGATTTCGATAATTCTATAAATAGAGCCCTTGCAGCAATCGGAACCTTTACCGGAGCTGATAGAGCTTACCTCTTTCTCTTTGATGAAGAAAGAAACAGTATATCCAATACTCATGAATGGTGTGCCAAAGGAATAAAACCCGAAAAAGAAAGACTTCAAAATCTTCCTGTTGATATGTTTCCATGGTGGATGCGCAAATTAAAATCCGGAAAAATCCTCAATATCGAAGAAGTGGCAAAATTGCCCGAGGAAGCTTCTGCTGAAAGGGAAATACTTCAAGCTCAAAACATAAAATCTCTAATCGTTCTTCCTGTCTTTGCTGGAAAAGAACTTGCGGGTTTTGTGGGACTGGATGATGTAGATAGGGACATTCCATGGCAGGAAGGCGATATAAAATTACTGAGAATTTTTTCTGAAATTCTCTCAAGGGCTTTTGAAATTAAATATTACATAGATGATAAGAAAAGGGGCTTGCGCCCCTTATGAATTAAAGCTTGAGATAATTTGCCTGAGTTTTTCTTCAAGCGTTTTATAGGAGAGGTGTTGTTGCCCTATTGAGAAGTTTTTTTCAGCTCTGCGGCTATACTCTTCTTTGTTCTTTAACAGCTCTATTGTTTCCTTTGCGGCCTTTACAATCTTTTCTCTTGGAATTTCAACATATCCCGTACCACTTCTTTCAGAGTACTTTTCCCCAAGGCTTATTACTTCAAAACCCAGTGGTTTTATGTCAGTCAAGTACACTGGATATTCAAAAACAATCATGTTCTTTTTTGAAAAAAGGGCCTCGAGAAATTGATTGCCCCAGCCTTCAAGAATACTGGGATAGGTTATCATATCTGCAATCACATACATATCCCAGAGCGAATACATCTTTTGGCCTTCCGTGTTTTGCCTTTCTGCACCCATCATTTGATTGCACCATACAACTTCCACACCCTCTGCTGCGGCAACTTCTCTGAGGAAATTATCGTAGTTTGTAGCGGTCTCAATAAGCCCGGGCATGAGCATTACAATACGATCATCAGAGGTAAACTTCCTGCCATCATAAAGGGTTCCATAAAGCTCGTTTCGCCTTCTACTTACTTCGCCAACTACTTCTATCGCTAATTCTATAGCTTTTCTGTCGGTAACCCGGGTAGCCTGTAAAAACACTATATCATTGGTTGAAATACCCAGTTTTTCTCTTAAATCATAATTGAAATCATCAGATTTCCACAGTGGTTGTTCAAAGTCAAACACATTTGGAACTACTGTTGATCTAAGACCTTTTCTAACAAAAAGCTCTTTCCTTGCAATTTCGTTAATTACTACCTGCTTTACGTTTTCGTCCTTTGGCGGATAGTATTCTTCAAGGCACTCCTTTACAAAATCGCAAGTCGGTTTGCTAAGAACCTCCCTTTCCCAGTAAAAATCATGGTTGTGTGCTATGGCTTTCAATCCAAGATTCCTTATAACCCTTGCAAAGGCAATCGCTACTGGCAGTGCCACTCCCAATGAAAATATGTTATTTGGAACAAGAACATCAATACTGTTTCTTTTAACCGCGTCAGTAAGCTTTTCTTCAATGATTTTGGCTTCTTTTAATATGTCCTTTTTGAATTCTTCTTCACTGCTGTAATCTCTCAATTCCCTATAAGCGTTGTATTCTATTCTCTTGAACCTTTCGCTGTGAAAATTCATCTCAGGGATGTAGATCTCGCCATAATTAGGCGTGCCGGAGATGAAAAAAACTTTGTGTCCCATTTTCTCCAAAACTTTTCTCCATTTCTCCATCTCTAGAGAAACACCATCAGTTTCACCAACTCTAAAATGAGCAAGACCGATATTCATCTGGACAACTCTCCTTCAACTAAGTTAGTCAATCCTAAGTCTTTCTTCAGTTTCAATATCAAAAAACATAACTCTCTTCTCATCGAACGAAATATCGATGTTTTCATCGGGTGAATATTTCGGGAAAGATGGTGCCACTATCTTCATTATTTTTCCATTCAATTCAACAGCGACAATCTGATGTGATCCCTGAGGTTCAACTACAAGAACCTTTTCTTTGAAAACTGTTTCGTTGTCGCTATTGATCTGGATGCTTTCAGGCCTTACACCCATTATCAATTTATCTTTGTTGTAATTTTTCAGATATGGAAGCAACTTGTCGGTTAACTTAAACCTGAAAAGCGGGTTCACAAGAAAGGTTTCCCCTTTATCACGGTGTATTTCCATTTCAAGGAAGTTCGTTGGCGGTGTGCCTATAAACCCTGCAACAAAAATATTGGCACTATCAAAATACACTTCATCTGGCGTACCTATTTGAACGATCTTCCCATCTTTCATAACAACAATTCTATCTGCCATACTCATGGCTTCTGACTGATCATGAGTAACAAAGATGGTTGTGGCTTCGGTTTTATGATGTATTGCCTTTAACTCTGTCCGCATGCGTACCCTGAGCTTTGCATCAAGATTTGAAAGGGGTTCATCCATCAAAAAGAGCTTGGGTTTCACCGCTATTGCCCTTGCAAGAGCAACCCTTTGCCTTTGGCCACCTGAAAGCTGACGTGGAAATCTTTCGAGATACTCCCCGATGTTTACCAATTCCGCGACTTCTCTTACTATCTTATCAATTGTTGACTTCTCCATTTTCTTCAATTTAAGGGCAAAAGCGATGTTATCATAAACGGTCATGTGAGGCCACACAGCATAACTTTGGAAAACCATAGAGACGTTTCTTTTTCTCGGCGGCATATCGGTGATATCTTCTCCGTCTATGAGAACCTTTCCCTCCGTGACCTCTTCAAGTCCTGCTATCATTCTCAGGGTGGTTGTTTTGCCACAACCCGAAGGGCCAAGGAAGACTATGAATTCCTTGTCATTCACTTTCAGGTTTACATCCTTTGCGCCCCAAACGCTTTTGCCATATCTTTTGGAAAGATTTATAAGTTCAAGTGTTGCCATACACTCAGCTCCTTTTCACAATTTTCTTTGGTTTATACTCTTACTCCGCCCCACATTTGGAGGATATATCTTCTTATTATCATGGTGAAAAGCACGGCAGGGAAAGCAAGAGTAACACCCCCTGCAGCAACAAGATTTATCATGCCTTTTGTCCCGACAAGAGTTTGATATATAACAACGGGGAAAGTGGGGTTGAACTGTGTCAAGACAATGGCTTGGGCAGTTTCGGACCAACTACCTATAAAGGCATACATTGCACTGGCTGCTAATCCTGGAAGTGCTAGAGGAAGAGTAACTTTAAAGAAAGCTCCCCAGCGTGAAGTGCCAAAAACCTGAGCGGCCTCTTCAAGCTCCACTGAAATTCCCATGAAAATGCTCGCTGTAATCCATGTGGTCATTCCTATTTGACCAACAGAGTAGACAAGGGACAGACCTATTGGTTTATCGTAGAAGCCCATCTGAGCAAGTATTATAACCATAGGCATAGCTATGGCAATTCCGGGGAACATCCTCACAAAGAGCACGCTAAGCTTTAACATGTTCTTGCCTTTAAAGACATATCTTGCAAAGGCATATCCGGCCATGCCTCCAATGGAGAGTGAAATCAGGACTGTCAACAATGCAACCTGAATACTTCTTATTAAAGCTCCAACTGAGTCAGAAGTGACCTTGAAAAATGTTATGTAACTGGCAAAGATATTTTTGCGGACTTTGAAAGTAACTCCGCCAATTTCTCGCAGTTCCTTTTGAACCTGAACAATTCTCTCTTCTGCCAGAGCTTTCTCCTGAGTCTTTGTTTCAAGCTGTCTTTCAAGATTTTCGCGGATTTCTCTAAAAGTTTCGTCTTCCGGATTTATGAGTTTTAGCTTCTGTTTGGCTTTAACAATATCTCTGTTTAATTTATTTATGTTGAGATTTTCTTTCTTCAACTGATCTTTCAACTCGGTGATTTTTGCTTCGTTCTGCGCTGTTACCTCTTTGAGTTCCTGTATCTTTTCTTCAAGCAAATCTCTTGGGATTCTACTGCTGGTTTTTCTATTTACAAATTCAATCATCTTATCCAGGTCATCAGAATCAAAGATCATAGAGAAATCCTTTTTCGATCTACTGTAAACGCTTATGAGATATCCTCCTGGAATATCATCGGACTCTTGAAGTAAGAAAGTGTTTGAAAAAGCCGGAGCTAGAGCTATTGGCCAGTCATAAGCTTCCTGATCTGACATGAAAGATATTGAAACGAGAAAGTAAATCGGAAATATTATAACCATGGCTATTCCCACGACAAATATATAAAAAACAGTGCTTGAGATTATTTTCTTACCACTTTTTCTCGCCATTAAGCTTCCTCCTTTTTGAAGGCGCCTGAAACCTTCAAATAGAGTACTGCGACAATTGAAACGACAATCGCGACTATAACTGAGTACGCGAGTGCAATTCTATAGAAGCCTAAAAGCTCCTCTTTATAGAATACGACTTCTTCAAGTAAAACGGGAATCCTCCTATAACCATAAATCATAACAATGATAAGCCAAACTTGAATTGCGGAGATTATCCTTAGTATAAGGGCAGTCTGAATGCTGGATTTCAACATAGGCATTGTTATCTTCCTTAAAACAGTGGGTTTATTCCCACCAAATATGTAGCCTGCTTCAATCGATTCTTTTGGAATTCCTTGCAGACCCGCAAGCAAAATGACCATCATGAAAGGGATGACTTGCCATGCGTCGATTATAATGACAAGCATCAAAGATTGAAATTCGTTACCAGCGAGGAAAGGAATCTTTCCATCAGCAGCTATCAAACCAAGTTTGTAAAGCAAGCTGTTCATCCATCCATAGGTAGCAAAACCACTTGACCACATGGCTCCGACAGCAGTTGCAGGTAAAGCCATCGGTATTAAAGCCAGTGAAAGAAATAAGCCAGCTCCTCGAAACTTCTTGTTGATAAGCAATGCCAATCCCATAGCTACTATAAACTCTAAAGTTACGGAAATAGCAACGAAAATCCCTGTGTTGATAATCGCTTTTAGAAAGTAAGGGTCACTGAATATAGCTTTGTAATTAGCTAACGTAAAGGCAGTGCTGCCTTCCTCTTGAAAACTGTAAAAAACAGCCGCAAGAACTGGCCTTAACCAAAAAACAGCGTAATAAATAATCGTTGGGGTTATCAAAAGGTAGGGGATGTACCTTTTGAACTTCGTCGCCGTGATAACCATCACCACCTAATCAGAATTCATTCAAAATAAGGGGGGGACATAAGCCCCCCTTTTGAAAAGCAAATGCTTTATTACTTCCTGAGAGCGTCAATTTTGAGTTGCATGATTTCAAGGTATTCAGGATCAAAAATACCATTCATGATCATGTTCTTGAAAATGTCGTCATATACGAGCTTTACCTGGCCCCAGTCTGTCCATTTAGGAGCAATGTAGGACAGTACTCCGGTCTTCATGACCATGATGGATTTCTTAATGACTTCGTCTTCAACAGTGTCTCCAAGGTAGTTGATAGCTTCTTCAACAGTTGGAATGAAGCCTCCGGTACCCTTGCTAACCTTCAGCATGATATCGGGTCTGGTGATGTACTCGAGGAATTTAACAGCGAGATCGTAGTGCTTTGTTCCTTTAACGATAGCAAGCCCACTGGTTCCAGCAACTGAACCTCTTCCAGCAGGACCTTTTGGAACTGGAGCGATAACGAAGTTTGTCGGGTCGTTTTTGTAAACTTCTCCAATTCTTGCGTTATGGGCTGCTGCGAGCCAACCTTCTCCTCTTTTCAGCGGTGGCCTTGAATCGTCGTAAGTCATAACAGCTGGCGGGAAAGCATCAGCCATTTTGCTCAAGAGATAGAAAGCGGCCATGGCACCTGGATTGTCAAGGTTCGGCCAATCGGCACCATAGGATAGACATATTGCTCCTGCCTGGTAAATGAAAGATTTCTTGGGAACGCCAGTAACAACGAATTTTCCTTCACCTTCACCCAAAGCGATTGCATTGGCCCATTCTGCTACCTGTTCCCAGGTAAGATCCTGAATATCTGCGCCTTCGGGAAGGTATGGAAGAGCCTTTTTATTGGCAATAAAGAGATAAACATCGGCTCCAATAGGAAGGAAGTATCTTTTGCCGTCAAAAATGGTCATAGAATCGAGACCTTTGGAAAAATGCCTGTCTGTCCACTGAGAAACTACATCGGTGAGATCAACAACATAACCATTGTCAACCCACTGAGGCATGTTTGCCGCATAAGCAATAACAACATCAGTTGTGATGTTGCCTGTTTCCTGCTGCAACTTTACCTGCTCAAGCATTTTCTGGTCATCAAGGGTGGAGAACTTTACTTCGACACCATACATTTCTTCAAAAGGCTTGATGATTTCATTGATAACAAATTCCTTTTCTGATGGTGGTGTCCAGAGCCTTGATACGACAACCAACGTTTCCTTACCAAACGCGAAAGCCGCAATGGCAACAAGCATAAGAACGAGAAGAAGCTTTTTCATCCGTACCCCTCCTTTTAAAAGATAGTTAAAGACAACGTTGTCACATATGGTACAGAATAAGCTTACTACTATAAACCCGTTAATACAAATAGAATTATAGGCCATAATTTGCGAATATCTTAGAACAGATGCTTTTATAGCCTGTTATTGGCTCAGTTTGAATATTATAAGATTTCATAGTTTTTTTAATTTATACTATAATAATATGGTTCTAAATGACAATGTTGTCAATAGAAGGTGGTTCGGATGAAAAAAGTCACCATTACAGACATTGCAAAACTCACCGGTTACTCAATCAAAACGGTTTCCAGGGTTATAAACAACGAACCCAACGTTAGAGAAGAAACCCGCAGGAAGATTTTGCGGGTTATTGAGGAGCACAATTACAGTGTCAATCTACTCGCAAAAGCGCTAAGGAATAGCGAAACCAGGACTGTGATACTTTTTATTGACAGAAGAAGAGGTAAATACTGGAATGAATGGCATGACCTTATGCTCAAAAGTTTCATGGTCAAATTAAAGGAAAGGGGCTATAAAGTTATCATTTCCCCTTCTTCAGGTGAAGAGATGATTAACAACGATGCTGATGGGTTTCATCTATTAAAAAGCGGTCTTGCAGATGGAGCGATAATGTTCGATGTCATATCCAACGACTGTCGGGTCAATTATCTGAGAGCCAACAACATTCCTTTTGTGATAATTGGAAAAGACAAAGACTTCAACGATACAGCTTTTGTCGATCTCGATAATTACCTTGTAGGCTATATTGGCGCTGAATACCTTATAAAAAAAGGATACAAAAATATAGTCCTTTTTCTCGGACCGAAAGTTTTCAACGTCAATCGTGAAAGGGCAAAAGGTTTTGAAGATGCCTGTAAGAAACATAACACCGCTCACAGTATCTATTATGGATTATCCACTATAAAAGAAGTGTATAAAATGACTCATATACTTCTCGAAAGAGCGGTTGTTGACTCCTTTTTCATTTCTGGCGACGATAAAGCACTCGGAGCTTACAGGGCAATCCGTGAAAAAGCATTAAAAATTCCTGAGAATGTTGCTGTTCTGGGTATCGATAATCTGCCTTCCAGCGAGTATATGTACCCACCACTAACTTCTATTGATCAGAATGTTGAAAAATTCTCAGAAAAAGCTGTAAATCTCTTAATAGAAATGATGCACTCTAAAAAGAAATCCCCACAAAGGATCATTTTGACTCCAAAAATCGTTGAAAGACAGTCTGTATGAAAGGATGTTGCTCATGGATCTGTTGAAAAATGTGCAGTTCAACGAAGCCCCTTTAGATTATCAGGATTATTTGAGTTATCTTATGAACGAAAAAAATTCCACAGATAATTTCTTGCGAAACTTAGCATCATGGCATATAACACCTAACCTGACAAAAAAAGTGAATTCCAAAGGAAAATATATTCCTTTCAAAGGTGATACAACTGTATTTCCCGTCAAATCCAGTGAAATATTTGAGAATATACAGGAGAAGCTTTACCAAAAAGGCCAAAAAGCGCTGGCAACTCCTTTGAAACCTGAATACTTCCATATCACATTGCATGACCTGAATAATGAAATCGATATTGAGGAAGCGGGTAAGCTGGAAAGGTTAATTAAAGAGACGGGCATCCTTTGTCAAAAAATCTTCGGTGAGCTTGCCTTTTATCTCAACAAGTACCCCGACCAGGGTAAAATCCATTTGAAATCTATCGGTTTTATGGGACCACCCATTGGGATTGCCGTACTTTTCGCTCCTGAGTCCGAAAAGGATTTCAGAATTCTGATGAATTTGTTTTCATTGTTCCAAAAAGCTGTGAAATTGAACAAACCCTTAAAACCCCACCTCAGCCTTGGCTACTTTCTCCCAAAAGAACCACAATACGAAGAGAAACTCAAATTACTGGAATTTCTCGATAAAATGCCCAACGTGAAAATAGAATTAAACCTGTGGGAACTCAGCTATCAGGAATTCACTGATATGAATACATATATCACAAAATTCCAGGTAAAAGAATTCATGTGAACTTTTTTGCAAAATACGCGTCAAATATTATGAATTACCCCCTTAAGATAAATTGCCACAGAATTAAAAGGCACCGATGAGGTGCCTTTTTTCTACTGCGCTTCATTGATTATCCGCTCGAATGTGTTGATTAGGCGGGATTTTGAATTATGTCATTTTCTTTGCAATGTAGTTTTTCAGATGAAACAAATTCTATAACTGGTTGACTCGTGAATAAAGAAGAGTTATTATATATCATAACCGATATATCGGAGGCGATATATATGCACAAAGGCTTTTTGAATGTGGCGATATTTAACATTGTAGTGAAAGAGCATCCCATTCATGGATATCGCATAATGGAACTGATCGAGGAAAAAATGGGCTATAAGCCTTCGCCGGGTTCCATATACCCGATTTTGAGCGACCTTGTTTCAAAGGGTTACCTACGCTTCGAAATCGAAGGGAAGCGAAAGCTGTACTTCCCAACAAAATATGGTCTTAAAGCTCACAAGGAGTTTGAAAGCAAACGGGCTGAATTGATAAACAACTACATAGACCTATCACATTCTATTTCAGAACTCATGGGTGAAAGCAACCCAGAGATCTTTTCTCTCGATGGCTTAAAACACGGTAATGTTCCTTTTGTAATAAGGAAAGCTTTATTCAAAACGATGGGAATTTTCAAAGAAACTAACTGGAAAAGCAAAAAGAGCATAGAAAGGTTGATAACACAATTAAAAGCGTTAATTGATACTCTGGAGAGCACGAAAGACGAGGTGAAAGAAAATGGGCATCATTGAAGTTAACGGTTTGTCAAAAAGATTCAAGGAAGTTCTTGCAGTTGATAACGTTTCTTTCGATGTCAAAGAGGGAGAAATCTTTGGTTTTTTAGGTCCAAATGGTGCTGGTAAATCAACAACCATAAGAATGTTGACGACTTTGACGAGACCGACATCAGGCACAGCAAAAGTAGCGAATCATGATATTTTGAAGGAACCATCAGAAGTTAGAAAAAAAATAGGGCTTGTTTCCGAGAAGACCATATTGTATGACAGGTTGACTGCGCTCGAAAATCTCATGTTCTTTGCGGAACTCAACGGCCTGGATAATAAAAGTGCAAAAAAACGCTGCCTGGAGCTTCTTGAAAAGGTGGATATGTTAAAGTGGAAAGATACGATGGTTGGCAAATTTTCAACAGGTATGCGTCAGAGAATCAATGTAATTCGAGCGCTTTTGCATGACCCCAAAATAATCTTTCTCGATGAACCTACTCTGGGTTTGGATCCTCAAACAACAAGGACTATCAGAGAATTCATCAAGCAGATGAACAATGAAGGCCGCACAGTAATTCTGACCACTCATATAATGACTGAAGCGGATATGCTTTCAGACAGGATAGCGATTATAGATCACGGGAAAATAGTGGCTTTGGATACACCGAAAAATCTAAAGCGCATGTTGAAAGAATCTGATGATGAAATCCTTGATATAGAAATCCCCAATATGACTTCAAATTTAATAGATAAATTAAAGGCTTTCGATTGTATTAAGAAGGTTTTAAACAGATCCTCAGAAGAAATCAGGATTATCATGAGCTGCGAAAATCCTGTGGTATTTATCACAGACTTTCTTTCAAAACACTCTCTGAACATAAGAGAAATAAAGACTGTTGAACCAACACTTGAAGATGTTTTTATCAAGCTTACCGGTCATGAAATGAGAGACCAGGCAGTGAAAAAACCACGCTTTGCAAAGGGGATGATGCACTAATGAAATATGCATTGAAAATAGCTTTCAAAGATCTAAAATATTTCTTCAGAAGCAGAATTGCCATTTTTGCTTTTCTAATTATGCCAATATTCATGATGCTTATGACCGGTTACATATTCCCAAAAATGCAATCGGGAACTAATGTTAAAGTAGCGGTATACTCTCTTGATAACGGCTTCAGAAAAATGATGGAAAATAAAGAGGTCGAAAACTTCATCTTTGTGGACAGTGAAGAGGAATTAAGGAAACTTCTTCTGGACGAAAAAGCTGATGTAGCCATGGTAATTCCTGAAGGGTTTCTTACTGCCATGCTTAGAAAGCAGGCGATAAAAGTAAGGCTTATTCCAAGCCCATCAAACCCCCAGATGGCTATGGCAGCAGCGCAAGGAATTACAGCCAGTATCGGTGGTTCAATAGGAAGCATGAATGATAAATTCACGCTGGAAATGGAAAACCCGGGTGGTGGAGAATTCAATTATTATAGTTTCATGGCTCCTGGTATTATGGCAATGGTGGCAATAATGAGTGTAGTAAATGGCCTTGCTGCAGCGATTACCACCGAAAAGGAGCGTGGAACATTGGACGGAATACTCACAACACCTATTCCGCGTTATGCAATTGTACTCGGAAAAACTCTCGCACAGGGAATCAGGGGAATATTGCAGGCTATAATCATCCTACTCATTGCAATATTTCTATTCGGGGCCACGGTACAGGGATCCATATTACTTGCCCTTTTTGTTCTTGTGTTGGGTATCATGAGTTTTATCGGGGTTGGAATTATCATAACGGCAGGAGCGCCAGACCAGGAAACAAGCCAGATGATACTCACGACACTTATGTTTCCCATGATGTTCCTATCAGGAGTATTTTTTCCAGTGAATCAAATGCCTTCATTCATGCAATCCATATCCAGGTTCTTCCCTCTTACTTATGCAGCTGAAGCTCTTAGAAAAGTGATGGTATTAGGTGGAACTTTCCAAAACATATCAGGTGATGTGGCAATTTTGCTGGTTTTTTCAGTTATCACATTTTCACTTGCCGTTCCCCTCTTTGGAAAGCTTACTACGAGTTAAAAAATCCGGCCAGATGGCCGGATTTAATTGTTTTACAACCCCAGATATGCTTTTCTGACTTCGTCATTCTTGATAAGTTCTTCAGATGGTCCATGAATGGTAATTGTTCCTGTCTCAAGGACATAACCATAATGCGATGTTTTCAATGCCACAGCTGCATCCTGCTCGATAAGCAAAATGGTTGTGCCTTCGCTGTTGATCTTCCGAATAACAGAAAAAACCTCTTTGACAAGCAAAGGAGCAAGCCCGAGAGATGGTTCGTCCATCATCATGAGTTTTGGTCTGGACATGAGTGCACGGCTTACTGCAAGCATCTGCTGCTCTCCACCGGAAAGAGTGCTTGCAAGTTGATTTATTCTTTCCTTCAATCTTGGAAAGAGTTCAAAAACCCATTCAAGATCTTTTTCAACCTCAGAATCTTTTCTGTTATAAGCCCCCATCATCAGGTTTTCTCTCACTGTGAGGTTCGCAAAAACGCGTCTTCCTTCTGGCACAAGAGATATACCCATTTTGTTGATTAAGTGAGGATTGAGGTTTGTTATATCTTTACCCTGAAAAAAGATTTTTCCCTCAGAAGACCTAACAAGGCCACTTATGGCAGAAAGGGTAGTGGTTTTTCCAGCTCCGTTGGCACCTATCATAGTGACTATTTTGCCTTCTGGAACCTGGAGGTCGATGCCCTTGATCGCTTTTATTGCACCGTAGTTGACTTTCAATCCTTCAATTTTCAAGATTGCGTTGTCATTCTGCGACATTAGACCACTCCTCCCCGAGATAAGCTTCGATAACTTTTTCATTCTTTTGAATTTCATCCGGGGTACCTTCTGCAATAAGTACTCCATAATCCATTACAAGTATCCTCTCACAAAGTCCCATGACAACTTTCATATCATGTTCAATAAGGAAAATGGTGACCTGGAACTCATCTCTTATCCACTTTATAAGCTGGACTAGCTGCTGGCTTTCAGAGGGGTTCATTCCAGCAGCTGGTTCGTCAAGAAGCAGAAGCTTTGCATCAGTCGCAAGAGCCCTGGCAATTTCCAGCAACCTTTGTTCACCGTATGGAAGCGAACCAGCTTTTTCATAGGCCAGCTTTTTTAGTCCCAGCTTGTCAAGTATGTTTAAGGCTTTATCCATCATTTCTCTTTCTCTGCTTATATACCCAAGCTTAAGAACGCTTTTCCAGAACCATAAGCTGTTTGCTCCATATTTGTTTTTCCCCAACTTTACAAGGTATTTTTCTGCATCCTTTGTTGCTATTTCGTGGTGCTGTGCAACCATAACATTTTCAAGCACGGTCATATCCTGAAAAAGCCTTATGTTTTGAAAAGTTCTCGAAATTCCTATATGTGTTATATGATGAGGCTTTAAAGGGGTAATATCAAGTCCGTCAAAGAGCACTTTGCCTTTTGTTGGATAATAAACACCGGTAATAACATTAAAAACTGTGGTTTTTCCAGCACCATTCGGACCTATAAGACCGAGAATTTCCCCTTCTTTTACACAGTTATCGAAATCATTTACAGCAATAAGCCCTCCAAACTGCATCGTAACGTGGTCAAGCTTCAGAATTTCATTCATAGCTCTCACCCTTCCCGCGTCTAAACCAGGAATAGATGGCGTTCCAGGTTAACTCTTTTCTTCCCATAATACCTCTGGGCCAGAAAATCATTACTATAACAAAGATGGCTGAAAAAACAAGCATCCTGAGCCCGGCAATACCAGAGAACTCAAAGGAGAATATTTTCATTGGTTCCTCAAGGAAACGAAGCCATTCAGTAAGCACCGCAAAAAGTCCCGCACCTATTATCGCCCCTGAAATGCTTCCGAGACCTCCAATCACTATCATTATCAAAACATTAAAAGTAAGCATAACGCCTATTGATGTTGTTCGTGGGTCAATTGTCGTAAGCCAGTGGGCGTAAAGAGAACCCGAAATTCCGGCAAAAAAGCCTCCGATGACAAAACCAAGTAACTGGTGTTTAAAAACGTTTATTCCCATTGAAGCAGCAGCTACTCTATCCTCTCTGATAGCTTTTAAGGCTCTTCCAAAACTGCTATTAACCAGGCTTCCAATGAAAATCACGGTTATCAATAGCCAGCTCCATGACCACCAGACGTTTGTGTACTGGGGAATGCCTTTTAAGCCGAGGGCGCCATTTGTTATCGAACGTAAATTCAAAGCGAGTATCCTTATTATTTCGCTAAATCCAAGGGTAGCTATTGCAAGGTAGTCACCAGAAAGCCTTAATGAAGGCCAACCTATGAGAAATGAAAATACCGCCGCGACAATACCACCGATAATTGTAGCTGGTAGGAATGAAAGCTGTACTGAATTGAACGGCCAGGCTACTTTATCAAGTATGAACGTAATTTCCTTTTGATGAATTGACATAGTTAATAATGCAGAAGTATAGGCACCAAGTGCTATAAAGCCTGAATGCCCGAGAGAGAATATCCCGGTAATTCCGTTTATTAGGGTCAGACTAACGGCCATTATCCCATATATACCGATAAGAGATACAATTCTCACCATGTAAGTGTTCATACGACCTTCAGCAAAGAACAAAAGCAACCAAACGAAGAAGACAAGAGCTATTGTCAATATTAAGTTAGTCCTATTAGATAGCTTCATGGCCATCACACCTTCACAACTGATCTTTTTCCAAGTAAGCCTTCTGGCTTTATGGAAAGAATTAGTATCAGAATTAGAAAAGCGAAAGCATCACGATAACCAGCCATTTTTGGAAAGAAACCCACGAGCATTATTTCGGTTAATCCTAAAAGAAATCCGCCAACCACAGCTCCCTGAATTGAACCAATCCCACCAAAAACAGCCGCTATGAAGGCTTTCAAGCCGGGCATGAAACCCATATATGGCCATAACTGCGGATATCTCGTTGCCCATAATAAGCCACCAATAGCTGCTAGAGCTGAACCAAGAGCAAAAGTAAAGCCTATTACCCTATCAACATTTACTCCCATAAGAGAAGTTGTTGGAATATCTACTGAAACTGCTCTCATAGCCATGCCTATCTTCGTTTTATAGATGATCCACCACAATATAACCAGAGCAATTGCCGTAACAGCAAGGATTACAAATGACACAATAGGTATCCTTAATCCTCCAACAATAACATTTCGACCATATTTAACCTCTTCATGGCCACCTAAAATCAACATGTTGTTGAGGAATTTGGGATAAATATTCCTGAATGAACGAGGAATGCCAGAGAAGACCACTACCGCAAAGCTTTCAAGGAAAAACGAAACACCGATGGCTGTTATCAGGGCAGAAATTCTGGGAGCATTTCTTATAGGCTTATAAGCTACCCTGTCTATTGTAAAACCAAGAAGAGCGGCTGCCAGAATTGCTATAACAAAGGAAATTAGCCAGGGCACTTTGCCTAACGTCACGAGGAAAAAAGCAAAATATACCGCCATCATAAATACATCACCATGTGCAAAGTTTATCAATCTCAGTATTCCATATACCATGGTATATCCAATGGCGATGAGCGCATATAGCGAACCAAGGCTTAAGCCGTTTATCAAATTCTGAAGAAATGTGTAAAGGTTCAAGCAGGTCACCTCCGGTCATCTCAGAACTCTTTGAGAATCAAAAAGCGGGGGAGCGATCCCCCCGCCTTATCGTGGATTTATTGTTGTTTCGTACTTGAATTGACCGTCTTCAATTTTTACAATGGCAACTGATTTTACAGCATTTCCTTCATTATCAATGTTGATTATTCCTGTCGCTCCGGGGAAATTGGTTGTACTCCTTATAGCTTGTGCAATTGCTTCTCTGTCAGCACTGCCTGCGCGCATGATGGCATCTCGGATTACCATGTAGGCATCAAAACCCAGGGCACTTAGTGCTGCGGGAATCTTATTGAATTTCTCTGTGTACCTTTCGAGAAATAGCTTGGCATTTTCAGTTACAGCAGGGCTATCAGGATGGTAATGAGTGGTGAAATATAGACCGTTTACAGCATCTCCACCAATGGAAATCGTTTCAGGAGCGTCAGCACCATCACCAGTTATAAGAGGTCCAAAGAATCCAAGCTGCCTTGCCTGAATCGCTATTAGGGCTATTTCTTGATAGTAACCGGGAATGAATAACGCTTCTGCTCCTGTCAGCATGGCATCCGAAATTTGTGCTGTGAAATCCTGGTCGCCGCTTTTGTAATATTCAAAAAATACCTGACCACCAAGTTCCTGGAAAGTTTGCATAAAGAAATTGGCAAGGCCGACAGCATAATCTTGCTCAACATCCATGAAAATGGCCACATTCCTTACGCCGAGGTTCTCAAATGCCAGAACAGCTGCGGCCCAGCCCTGGAATGGGTCGATAAAGCAGACCCTTGAAACGTACTTCTTACCAGAAGTTACAAGGGGGTTTGTCGAAGAAGGTGTTACCATCGGGGTTTTCTTTTCTTCAGCTACTGCTCCGCCCGCAAGGCTATAAGAACTTGCGACTTCACCCAGTATAGCACTGACATTTCCAACATCTATTGCCCTTCTCACAGCATTGGCTGCCTCAATTTTGTCACTTCTATTGTCGAAGATCGTGAGTTCTATGGTTTCGCCATTGACATCCGGGAAAAGTTCGTGAGCAACTTCCACACCTTCCCATACCATCCTTCCAAAGGCTGCTATGCCACCAGTCATAGGCAACACAACACCAATCTTGATTGTAGCGAGAGAAAGCACACTCAATAAGATAACAAAAACGACCAGAAATTTTTTCATGCAAGCACCTCCCTGATTAATAAAAAAAGCCGGTATCCTTTACCGGCCGATGACATTTCAAATGAAACGACATTACGGCCGACTTCGACCGAAAATATACCAATACATATTCATAACAAAGTTTTCCTCGCTTGTTTTCCGCATTATTTCCATTTTCTTCATTTTTCTCCCCACACATGAGTTTTCCTAATAATATCATACACGCCTACGGTATCCAAAATCACTTTATGTTAAGAAAAAGAAAACAATCTCTGTGTTACTTCTAAAAAGATTTCTATTGGATGCATAAAACGATAACGTGAAATCAAAAGAGACTATCTTAAAACCCATCGATTTTTTAAAGAGAGCCATAAAAGTGCTTATAAGACTATAATGGCATTCAGCTTAGGGTAAGGGCTCATGCAATATCATTGTAACTTGACATAGGGACATCTCATTTGCTATGATAAGCAAAACATCATTTTGGAGTGAGCAGTATGAGATATGGTATTAGCATAACGAAAAATATAAAGAAGCACGTCAAAGGGTGTTGCCCGGGATTTCTCGGCAGCACGGCTTAGTCGTGCTTAAGAGATAGAGAGATCACCGGGCGAGAAATCGCCCGGTTTTTTATTATAGGAGGTGTTTTTATGAGGAGAGTTTGGCTTGTTGTTTTATTGGCGATTTTTGCGGGATTGGCTTTCGGAAACTTAATTGACGATATCAGGTCAAGGGGAGTCTTGAGAGTTGGCCAAGATGCGGGTTATATGCCACTCTATGGAACAGATATCGATGGAAACAGAATAGGGCTTGAAGTTGAACTTCTCCAACGCATGGCGGATATTTTAGGAGTAGAGCTCGAATTTGTCGTGGTCAATTGGGATGGAATTATTCCTGCACTTATGGCTGGCAAGTTTGACATAATCTGGTCTGGAATGACTATTACTCCCCAAAGAGCTCTTAGAGTGAATTTTAGCATTCCATACCTAACAGTTGGGCAGGTAATAGTGTACAACACAAGAGAGTTTCCTCAGGAACCAAGTTATGCAAATATTGCTGACCAGGATTTGAGAATCGCCGTCCAATTGGGTACAACTGGTGATGAAGCTGCTCGCAGATTATTCCCGAACGCAAATATTTTGACTTTTGACAGCATGGATGAAGCAGCTTTTCAGGTTGCATCAGGCAGAGCAGACATAATGGTCATAGATTCTATTTATGCTCGTTATGTCGCAAAGAAGTACGATGTCCTCTCAGCCGGAACTGAATTCCTGACGAGAGAAGACCTCGGGGTAGCTGTGAGAAGAGGAGATCTTGAGGCGCTACATTGGATTAACACTTATATTCGATGGTTGCAAACATCAGGTATCGTTGATGAACTTCAGCAAAAATGGTTTGTCGATTACGAACCAGGATTGTAAGGAGGATTTCTTGTGCGCAGATATTTTGCAAAAGCCCTTAGCATCTCTATATTTCTAATAATTGCAGCTATTATATACTTTTCGCTTTCAAAAGTTTATCCCTTTAATTGGGCAGTGATTGCAAGATATTTCAGGTTGTTTGTTGATGGAATTTTAATGACACTCAAAATAAGCGGTTTTTCTCTCGGGCTATCACTTGCCATTGGAATGCTAATTGCTCTTGCGCGTGTTTCGCGTATCGAGTTTTTCAATGAGCTTGGAACTTTATATGTGTGGTTTTTCAGAAATATGCCACTGCTGGTTATCATACTCCTTGTGTACTATGGCATAGGTTCAGTTCTAAACATAGACCGATTTTTAGCAGGTGTGATTTCACTTTCCTTGTTTGAAGGAGCTTATGTGGCTGAAATTTTCAGAGCAGGAATGGAAGCAGTCCCGCCCGGCGAAATTGAGGCCGGGGCTGCTCTTGGATTTTACAATTACCAGATAATGGGCTCGATAATTCTCCCTCAGGCTTTCAGAATATCGATTCCACCGCTTATAGGTCAGCTTATAAGTCTTGTGAAAGACAGCTCCCTTGTCTCGGTTATAGCACTCGGCGATATCACAATGAGGGCAAGGCAAATAGGCACCCAGACATTGGCAACGCTCGAAGCATACCTTGTGCTTGCAGGCATATACTTACTTATAACCTCCACTTTGTCTATTCTCGGTCGTTATCTTGAAAGGAGGCTTGCGATACCATGAATGTGCTCGAACTAAAGAATGTTTATAAGAGCTTCGGCGACACTCAGGTTCTAAGAGATGTTTCTTTCTCCGTTAATAAAGGGGACGTAGTAGCGGTCATCGGTAAATCTGGCGCAGGAAAAACAACTTTGCTCAGAATAATGAATTATTTGATCCCTCCTGATTTCGGTGAAGTGTATTTTCACAATTCAAAGGTTGTTTTCAATAGAAAGGTGTTACGTGCCGTAAGGTCTAAGATAGGATTCGTTTTTCAACGCTTCAACCTTATAAGGCATTTGACAGCTCTGGACAACGTAGCCATTGGCCTGGTAAAGGTAAAAGGCCTTAAATGGCCCCAGGCCAGGGAATTTGCGCTAAGGAAACTCGAAGAGGTGGATCTGGCCAACAGGGCTAACCATTATCCATCACAGCTTTCTGGTGGACAACAGCAAAGAGTAGGGATTGCACGCGCTCTTGCCATGGAACCGGATTTAATCCTCTTCGATGAACCGACTTCTGCTCTTGATCCGTCGCTTGTCGGAGAGGTAATGTCCGTTATCAGAAGGCTTTCTGCCAATGGGATCACAATGGTAGTTGTAACACACGAGATGTCCTTTGCCAAAAATGTTGCAAACCGCCTTGTTTATATGGAAGACGGAAAAATCCTTTATGACACAACACCGGAGCAATTTTTCCATTCGAAAGACAAAAGAATAAGGCACTTTCTAAATGATTTTCTTGAGGCTGTATGAAAGGAGATGATTGAAAGCAGGGTGTAAAATAGAAATGAAGGAGGGATTATATGAATGTCCCGATTAAGAAGATTTATGCTTATTCAATATCGATGATAACTTTAATAATGTTGATCACGGCACTCTGGTCTTTTGCCAGCGCTGTGGTCGATTTTATTTATCCTGTAGATTATTCATCGAGAATAGCAGTTGAAGAAAATCTTGAACCACCAATAAATGAAGAACTTACAAAGACAGATTACGTTAAACGGGAAAGCTTGAAGAACATTTTCAAAAGCTTGCTCAGAATCGCCATCATTTTACCCTTTTATATTTTTCACTGGAAACTTGCAAGAAATGCTTGAAGCTTCATTGGGCTACTTGGACTAGCGAAACCCTTTGTAAAATTTCTCATGTATTAACAAATATGAATCATATTGATTGATATCAGCGAAATCTGGTATGATTTTTTATGATATAAGACTCAGGATATAATCTTTATTATTAATCTATTGATTTATACAAGGAGTGAACTAAATGCACAAGGAACTCGATTACTCCGGTTATATTGAGGAGTTGTTCAAAAACAACCCTCTTGGGATATTGCTGTGCAATTCCGATAATATGATCCTCAGAGCTAATCAAGCATTCTGTGAAATGTTTGGCTATTCGGAAAAAGAAATTCTTGGAAAACATGTTGACGATGTAGTAATTCAATCTCCTGAACTAAAGGCAAATGCCTTGAAAGCAACCGAAAAGGCTATGCAAGGAGAAAAAGTAAGAATAGAAGCGGTCAGGCAAAGAAAGGATGGGTCAAGTTTCTGGGTTTCCATACTAAGCGTACCAATATTCACCAACGGGATTGTGACCGGAATATTCGCGATTTATTCAGACATTACCGAACGTAAATCTCTCCAGAAAAACCTTGAAGAAGTAACAAAGGAAAAAACTGCTATCATAGATTCTTTCCCTGATTATATAACTGTTGTTGACAACCAGGGAAAAATTCTAAACATATATTCTGCTTCTCTCAAGAAGGATAACGTTGATCTTGACGGCTTTTTACACAAAAAATTCGATGAAATCGGTTTCCCACCAGAAGAGCTTGGGCAGATCGAATACTGGTTTTCAGAAGCCATTAAAGGCTCTAAAACAAAAGCATTTACGATTTCGTTGACTATTTCCTCAAAAAAATTGTATCTGGAAATTCGCTTCATAAAAATGGATGAAAAGAGGGTTCTTGGAGTAGTAAAAGATGTTACAGAAGAAATAGAGAACAAAAAAAGGCTGGAGAACTTCGTTAGCTTTAACCGCTCATTGCTGGAAATCACTAACAAAATGCTAAAGGCTTCAGATGTTCAAAGCTCATACCAGTTACTTCTTGAAAGGTCTGTTGAGATTGTGCCTGGAGCTGAAGCTGGAAGTCTTCTTCTTAAGGACCCTGATGGGTATTATCGTTTTTATGCAGCTGTGAACTACGATCTGGACATGTTGAAAAAGATATATTTTGAACCAGATGAGCTCTTGCAGCGTGAAACTTCTGAAATACAAATCATCACAAATTTCACTTCAAATAGAAAACTTGATAATGAACGTTATGAAGTGCTGGATAAATTTGGAAAAACAGAAAGCATAAAAGCCATGCTTTCAGTGCCAATAGAAATAGATGGAAGAATAGTTGGTTTTTTTGGTTTAGATAGCCATTCACACTCAGATGCTTTTGATAACGACTCAGTGGAAATGGCCAAATTGCTAAGCCAGCAGGTTTCTGTATTGATTGAAAGACTGCGCCTTGAAGAAGAGCTAAAAAAGCAAAAGGAACAGCTAGAATGGCTTTCCGGAAGAGATCCTCTTACAAACTTGCCTAACAGAAGGTTGTTTTTCGAAAAAGCTTCTGCATATCTTAGCCTCTCAAAACGCAATCACTCTTCGTTGAGCATTCTTTACATTGATCTCGATTTCTTTAAAGTGATCAACGATACCATGGGGCACGATGTTGGAGATGAGGTGCTTTCAAAAGTCGCGAAGAGATTTCAGCAAACCCTAAGAGAAAGTGATGTAGTGGCAAGAATAGGCGGGGATGAATTCATTTTTGTTTTGCCTGAGACCGATTATGAAGCAGCGAAAGTCGCGAAAAAAAGAATCGAGTTCAATTTGCGTGAGGCCATGAAGTTAAAAAATGGCATTGTTACTGTCGGTGGAAGTGTTGGTATTGCCACTTTCCCGGATGACGGAGATAATCTGGAACAGCTGATAAAAATCGCTGATCATCGTATGTATGAAATCAAGCATTCTAACAGAAAACCCGGGAGAGGGAAAAGCTAGCTCATTTGAAAATTCCCCAAAAATCCCTCAACCCTTTCAACGAGAGAGCACTGCCAAAGGCTATGGTTCCCAATTTTCCGCCAGCTCCCCCGAAGTGTTCTACACTCATCAGGAAAAATATTCCCATCATTGCACCACTTAACAAGGCATCGAATTCATGCCTTAATATTTTCTTCGAGCTCATACCAACAAAAGAAGCACACATTGTTGCTGCAGCTATTGTGCTACCACTATCTGAATAAACAACCGGAAATACCAGTCCAGCGATTAAACTCACAGCACTTGAAGAGGCTACAATATTCCTATCAAGTCTTACAGAGAGCACATGAGTGAGCAAAACACCTGCAATACTGTAAATGAATATGTATAAACCCGTTCTGAAAGATATTGAGCTCCCCGTTATGAGTTCAACATCTGAAAACATGGAGAGCAGTACCCAGCTTGAAAAGGCTATTGCTCCTAATTTTCCGCCAACCCCTTTGTAAACTTCCTGTGCTAAAATGTACAAGACACCGGCTATAAAGGAAGCAAGAAGCACGTGTGTGAAGTCATGGAGCACTTCCGGAGAAACCATACCGACGAAAGAACCGCAATAAATTGGCACAGCGTATTTTTTAACCAGAGATGCCCCCACTAACCCTACGACAGATGCAGCCACCACCGCACCCAATCCCAGATAGACATTCAAAATATATGATAAAAGGGCTCCAGCAACGGTCACCAGCAATACCGGAAACGAGTTTGATGCCACGCTGTTTTTCAATCTTTTAAGTTCGTTTTTGAACTCTTTCTGCATCGAAAATACTAACAATACTGATAAAAAGAGCAACACCGGAAACAGAAAAAACTCACCTGCAAGTGAAGAAAAGAGAGTCATTAAAAAAAGCGCCATGGTGAAAACAGACAATATTGAGAATGCTATTAAATGCATTTATCCACCTCCAAGAAAATTTTACATGATTTATAATGTGATATACCATAGATTTTTTAAGCATGATGTCAATGATATAATCGAATATGATTAGGAGGGATAAATTGAGCTTGAAAGGACATCAAGAACGTGCTGCGAAAATCGAAGAAATTCTCAGAGGAATATTTATCAGAGTTAAACGCGAGGGCAGGAAAGTTCTTAAAGATTTTCCTATAACACCTGCCCAGTTTGATGTGCTTCAGATTTTGTATTTTTCCGGTAACAAGCGTATGAGCGATATTAGCAGAATGCTTGGAATAACTAAAAGCACAACCACAGGGCTCGTGAAACGCTTGATCGAGGCAGGCTTTATAGAAAAAAAGCGTTCTGATGAAGACAGACGCTCTTATATTATTCAGATCTCAAAGGAAGGCACCAAGCTAATAAAGAAGGTAATTGAACAAAGAGTCAATTACCTATACGAAATCCTTCTTGAACTAAAATCTCATAAGCCGGAAGAATTACTCGAAATGCTTAATGAGCTCTTGAGCGCAATGAAGAAAAGCGGATAAGGGGGAATTGTCTTGAAAAAAGCATTTTCTATTTTTCTGGTGATGTTGGTTGTCGTCTCCATTTTCGCTGCTACCAGCACGGTCAGGATCAGTGCAAAGAAGATTTCAGGAAAAAAAGATTCCGTATTCCTTACCGGAGATGTTTATATCGAAAAAGAAGGCGATGTGTCATTAACCACTGACACTGCTACCATGACCGCTAAAAATGGCAGCTGGAATCATATCGAAACAGCTGGGCTGACCCATGTCAATTTTTCTTCCGGTGATGCAACTTCAATGAATATGGTTTATGATCTCGACATATCTAAAGGGACACTCTTGCACAATGTTAGCGCCGTATTCAATGACGATACCGGCAAAAGAAAAATAATGATAAAAAATGCTAAGAAACTCGATTTCGATTTAAACAAAAAAGAATACTCGGGCGAATCGCTTCCTAAAAATGCCGAAGACTTCAAGCCCCTTGAAATACAGTACAAAGATGAACTCACGGCAAATTCCCTTTATTTTGAATACAGCGAAAGCACAGGGATAATATTGCTCGAGGGAGACGTATTCGTGAATGATATCAAAAACAAGAGGAAGATATATGCCACCAAGCTTTATTACAACACCAACGATGATTCCTTTGAAGGTGAAAACGTCTCACTTGAAATGATATTTGAGGAGGATTAGTTGTGATAGATATAAAAATAGTTAGAAACAATCCAGAGATAATTGAAAACGCCCTCAAAAATCGAAACGCCGATCCAGCTCTGCTTGAAGAACTTCTGAAGATCGATGTAGAAAGGCGTCAGGTCATTGCAGCTGCTGACAGGAAGAAAGCCGAAAGAAACGCAATTTCATCGAATATCGCAAAATTGATGTCTGAAGGGAAGAAAGCAGAGGCTCAGGAGCTAAAAGCGAAAGCGAAGGAAATATCTCTAGAGGTCAAAGAGCTTAATCAAAGAGCTGGTGAGCTCGATGAACTTCTCCAAATGAAACTTCTTTATATTCCCAACATACCGCATTCTAGTGTACCCATCGGGTCTGACGAAAGCGAAAACGTAGTGGTGAGAAAATGGGGAGAACCCAGGAATTTCGATTTTGAACCCAAACCTCATTGGGAACTTGGAGTCCAGAGTGAACAGATGGATTTCGACAGAGCTGCCAGATTAAGCGGTTCAAGGTTTGTGGTCTTGAGAAATCATCTGGCAAAACTCGAGAGAGCTCTGATAAATTTCATGCTTGATCTTCATACCACTGAGCACGGTTATCAGGAAGTGTCTCTACCGCATTTAGTAAAACGGGAAACCATGATGTCAACGGGGCAATTGCCAAAGTTCGAAGAAGAGGCTTACAAAACAGACCCGGATGATATGTTTTTAATCCCAACGGCAGAAGTACCTCTAGTAGGACAACATCGTGACGAAATCCTTGAACTGAACAGCTTGCCAAGAAGATATACAGCTTACACTCCCTGTTACAGGCGAGAAGCGGGTAGCTATGGACGAGATGTAAAGGGTATGATAAGAGTACATCAATTTGACAAGGTTGAACTCGTCTGGTTTACCCTTCCGGAAGCTTCTTATGAAGCCCTTGAAACCCTTACGGAAAACGCTGAGGAAGTGTTGAAAAGGTTAAAGCTTCCATATAGAGTGGTATCCCTGTGCACCGGTGATCTAGGTTTCGCTGCCGCCAAAACCTATGATCTGGAAGTATGGCTTCCTTCTTACAACACATATAGGGAAATTTCTTCATGTAGTAATGTAGAGGACTTTCAGGCGAGAAGAGGGAATATACGCTTTAGAGACAAAGATAACAAATTGAAATTTGTACATACACTTAATGGTTCTGGATTGGCAGTTGGTAGAACACTAGTTGCTATTGTTGAAAACTACCAGCTTCCGGATGGCAGAATAAGAGTACCGGAAGCTCTTATCCCTTATATGGGATTGGAGGTAATTGGTTGAGTGCCAAATGCTTTCTGGGTTGAGCATATTGAAAAAGGCAAGATATATCTTTCGCCTTCGGAAGCGAAACATCTAAAAGTACTGAGAGCGAAAACCGGGGATTTGTTAACAGGTTTGGATGGAAAGGGAAATATCTATCGCTTCCAGCTCGAGAATATTGGTAAAAGGGAAACAACAGGGAGGCTTTTAAGCGTTGAGCATGTAAACAGGAATGAGCAGAAGCTCATTGTTCTTGTAGCCACTACTAAATGGCCGCGATTGCGGCTGGTAATGGAAAAGGCTGTAGAGCTCGGAATTGACAGGATTGAATTGTTCAACAGCAAACATAGCGTTGCCAGAGCTTCAAAAGATAAATCAGATAAGTTCATTTCGGTAATGCGTGAAGCATCAAAGCAGTGTTTGAATCCCTATTTGCCGGAACTCCAAATCATAGATTCGGCGGATAAAATAGCATTAAATAATGCGACTAATTTTCTGTTAGATTTTTACGGAAAACCTTTTCAGAGCTTCAGCAGTAAAATTGCTACAAGTAGAAGTGTCAGAATTTTGGTTGGGCCAGAAGGCGGGTTTTCAAAGAACGAGCTGGAATTATTCCAACGTTTCAGTTCTGTGGTGTCTTTAGGAAAAAGAATTCTTCGGGTTGAGACAGCTGTAATTGTCTCTGTTTCCTTTGTATCTCTTCTGATGGGGAGATTTTAAGAAAGGGGTGAGGTTTATGGAAGACCAGATTTCCTTTATGAAGCAATTTCGGGAAATTTCTCATGAATACCGCGAAAAACTCTCTGAAGCAAAAACACCTGCGGACGTTGGTGATATCTTTATAACTTTCATTCACAAAATGCTTGTCAATGTGGGCATCGAAGTTTCAAACAAGGCCATCGAATACATTGTTTTCGATCCTGAAAGTGAGGAGATAGTCAAATTTGAAAAGCCATTGTATGAAAAGCTCACCGAAATCTTCAAAAAAAGCGATCTTGAAAACATCATCCAGAAAATGGCCTTAACAGCCAAACATAGACATATGCAAATAACACATGATACTGATAGAACAGATATGTACAGAAGACATGATTGAAATAAGGAGTGAGAATATGGAATATCGCAAAGTAGGAAAATGGGGACTTAAAATCAGCGAGCTTTCTTTAGGCTCCTGGTTGACCTTTGGAAACCAGCTCGATGTAGATAATGCTAAGGAAGCAATGAAAGAAGCTTTCAAAAATGGAATAAATTTCTTTGATACCGCTGAAGCATATGCAAGCGGCATGGCTGAGTTCATAATGGGGCAAGTGCTAAAAGAATTCAGAAGAACAGATATAGTAGTATCAACGAAAATCTTCTGGGGAGGTAACGGTCCAAATGACAGGGGCCTTTCGCGAAAGCATCTTCTTGAGGGAACTTGGAATTCTTTGAAAAGACTCCAGCTTGATTATGTCGATCTGATATATTGTCACAGACCTGATCCTGAAACTCCCATAGAAGAAACTGTCTTCGCGATGGATTATATAATCAGGAATGGCTTAGCCCTATACTGGGGAACTTCAGAATGGAGTGGTGACCAGCTTGAAGCTGCTCATAAGGCGTGCAGAGAGCTCAACTGCATACCTCCTATTGTTGAACAGCCGCTGTATAACATGCTCTCCAGGGAACGCGTTGAAAAAGAATATCTTCCAATATACGAAAAATATGGTATGGGATTGACCACATTCAGCCCTCTTGCCTCTGGAATACTAACAGGAAAATACAACAACGGCATACCCGAAAACAGCAGATTAGCTCGCTTCCCGGGACTCAGAAAGCATCTTGAAGAACGTGGTTTACTTGGTGATGAGACTATCAGGAAAGTGAGAGAGATAGGAAAAATCGCCGAAGAAATCGGTGCAAAGCAATCTCAACTTGCCCTCGCGTGGTGCTTGAAAAATCCCAATGTTAGCAGTGTAATTCTTGGCGTTAGTAACGTAGATCAGCTTAAAGAAAACCTGAAAGCACTGGAAGTAAAAGAAAAGCTGTCAGAAGAGGTTATGGAGAGAATAAAGAAGATTTTGGAATGAAGGAAAGCTTGGAAGCCGAGAAACAAGAAGAACCAAGTTACGAGAAAATCGAGAATCCGAGAAGCGAGAGTGCGAGATCCGAGAGAACTTCTAAACACCAGCAGAGCTGGTCGTGGCAACTCCGAAGGAGTTCATAACACTGGCGTAGCCAGTCATACCCACGCGCAGCGTGCTTAGCCGCTGCAAAGCAGCTCTCGCCTTCTCGGTTACTTAGTCTCGGCTCTCGGGTTCTCGATTTTCTCGTGACTCGTTTTAATAGCGCTGGCTTTGAATATGGTATTATCTAATTAAAACTACCCAAGTGGAGATGAGTATGGAAAAGCCAGAAAGCAGTATGACCCCAAGAGAGATTTTTGAAACGCTCTTTGACCTGACAAGGGTTTTCACCAAATATTTTTATGAGCAGGTTGAAATAGGAGAGCTTAAAACTGCGGAATTTTTCATTATGTTGCTAGTGCATCTCAAAGGTCCAAAAAAAATGCACGAAATTGCCGATGCTTTTCATTTGACCAGAGCGAATACAACGATCCTCGTGGACAATATGGAAAATCTTGGCTATCTCAAAAGGGAGCGCTCAAATGAGGATCGCAGAGTTGTCTTTGTGCATATCACAAAGAAAGGCAAGAAGCTTTGTGAAAGCATACTGAACAATTTCAACGACATAGTTTCCGATTTCCTCAACAAAGTCCCAAGGGACGATATTGAAATTATCGAAGATGCCTTCGGGAGATTAACAAGGCTTTTCATAAACGGGCATTAACCTATTGCAAATATCTTCGATGAAATTCACGATAAGGAACTGCCCTTATCATCTACCTTTCGGACTTCCAGAGCTTTTGCTATTGTAAATATAGTGCCGATGGACCAGAGCTGGGGAGAACAGCTTGCAGGATATTCCACTACATCATTTTTAGTTTCCTCTCTGGAAAGACCGCTGAAAAGTTCCGGAAGCCTTTTGTCATGGAACTTGTCCATTGCCTCCAACAGCGCTTCGGAAATTTTTTTTGCTTCTTTGGTATATCCGTATTTCAACAGTCCCATTATTATGATTGAGTTATCATGAGGCCAAACACTTCCATTATGATAGGAAAAGGGATTATATCTTCTCATATCTGTTGAAAGAGTTCTTATCCCCCAACCGGTAAAAAGTTCAGGGGAAAGCAATTTTTTCACCACCGGGGCAACCTTGTCATCGTCAACAATACCTGTGAAAAGACACTGCCCGGGATTAGAACTTATCGAATCCACCTTCCGTTTGTTCCCGTCCAAAGCAATAGCGAAATATTTTTCATCTTCCAGCCAGAAATCCCTATTGAAGCGATACTTCAACGCTTTCGCCTTTTCATCAAGAGAATAAGCTTTGTTTTCTTTGCCAAGACGCCTGTAAATGCAAGCCAATAAATGATATGCCAAGTACAAGTACCCCTGAACTTCAACAAAAGCAACAGGAGGTTGTGCAAGCTCTCCGCTCTTGAAGCTAACCGAATCGCCAGAATCTTTCCAGCCTTGTGTTTTAAGACCGCGCTCGGAAAGTGGCAAATATTCCACATAGCCATCGCCATCACTATCGCCGTATTCGTAGATCCACCTTTCTGCGGCTTCAATGTGTGGAAATAAACCTTTCACCGTTTCAATATCATCAGTGAATTTCAGGTATTCGCCAGCAAGAATTATGTAAAGAAGAGTCGCATCAATGGTGCCATAATATCTCTCAAAGGGCAATTGATTGTTTAGAGATAGGTAGTTCAGCCTTGCCTCATGGATTATCTTCCCGGGAGTGGCATCTCTGAAATCATCTTTCACATCTGCTTGAAAAGCCCCGAGTACTTCGAGTACTGTTTTTGCGATATCAGGAAAATAGTTCAATGTTTGCAATGCAAATATCAAACTATCCCTACCAAATACTGTGGCGTACCAGGGAAGTCCCGCTGCGGGAAAATCTCCGTATTTGGTGGGTATCATAAGCATTTTCAAATCATCTAAGGTGCCTTTAATTATGGAAGGAAATTCACCAAAGCCATTCAGATCAAGCCTGATTGGCCTATCCTCCAGTATATTCTTAAATAATTTCTCTGATTTCAGCTCTTTCTTGAAATGAAGGTATCCTTTCGTTGAAAAAACTTCTTTTGGTTTCAGGATAAAATGCCCACCCGGAAGCGTATTTTCTATCCTATATGTTGCTGTTTCATCCTCATGAAAAAAACCCTTATGTTCTGAAAGAATTTCTGAATTCGAGAGCCCAAAATATGAATCGTTTAACTCTCTTACAGCAAAAATATCTTCATAACCGCATCTGATAGAATAATCGATTTTAAGCTCAACTCGCTGGTCTGAAAAATTATCAAGCTTTATTTCAACTTCAAGCTTGTTGCCAAGTAATTTGAGAGTTTCTTCTACAAACAGGTCATAATCATTTTTTAATGGCGAAGAACGAAGTAGATACCTGTTTATAAGCCCGTCAAAGGTGAACCTTGTTTTGAGCTTCCTGGCTTTTTTGTCGGTTCTTAACTGTAACCCCGAGCAAAATCTCGTATCTTCGAGATATAAACCGGCAGCAGGATAATTCATCGAATCAATAGTTCCGTTATCATCAGAGACCATCATTAAATTGCCATTCTTCATTATTTTCATAAGTATCCTCCCGCTCTTAAATAACTAGTTTTCGTTATTATAGCAAAGCAAATTAAATCAGTAATATTTTTTCTGTTAATTTGTTTCTATTGAAAATGGCATGCTTTTGATAACATATTAATATATGCTGATTGAAAGGGGTTTGTTTATGTCCGAAAAATGGTGGAAAAGCGCTGTAATTTACCAGATTTATCCTCGAAGCTTTAAAGACACCAACGGTGATGGGATTGGTGATTTAAAGGGAATAACTTCAAAATTGGACTATATAAAAGAGCTTGGTGTCAATGCAATCTGGTTAT
This sequence comes from Kosmotoga arenicorallina S304, assembly GCF_001636545.1. Lineage (GTDB taxonomy): Bacteria > Thermotogota > Thermotogae > Petrotogales > Kosmotogaceae > Kosmotoga_B > Kosmotoga_B arenicorallina. The sequence goes on from NZ_JFHK01000003.1 coordinate 172,222, forward strand.
CTCCAATTTACAAATCACCGATGAAGGATTTTGGCTACGACATTTCTGATTATTACGAGATCGATCCCATTTTCGGGAACATGGAAGATTTTGACGAACTTCTTGAACAAGCACATAAGAGGGATTTGAAAGTAATCCTCGATATGGTGATCAACCACACTTCTGACCAGCACCCATGGTTCAAAGAATCAAGGTCTTCACGGACAAATCCAAAAGCCGACTGGTATATCTGGGTAGATGGAGAGAAAGGCACTCTGCCAAACAACTGGTGTTCATACTTTGGAGGAAGCGCCTGGGAATGGGACGAGAATAGGAAGCAGTATTATTTGCACCTCTTTGCCAAAGAGCAACCAGATCTTAACTGGCGAAATCCCGAAGTAAAAAGAGAATTGTTTAATGTAGTTAAATTCTGGCTTGATAAAGGCGTGGATGGATTCAGATTTGACGTGGTTAATCTCTTTTTCAAAGACGCCAAGTTAAGGAACAATCCGCCTAAAAAGAAAAAAACAGAAATTGACTTCGAAAACTTCTACAATGTATTCACCAGAGACAGGCCCGAAACGTTGCTCGTAATTGAAGAACTTCAAGAACTCATAGATAGTTACGGAGATAGGGTTACCATTGGAGAAGTTGCAACAGATCTTGGAATAATCCAGTATTTCGAATACACAAAGCCTGGAAGGCTGAACCTTGCATTTAATTTCGAATTCAAAGACGTACCAAAATTTAGTGCTAAGACATTTAAGGAAGTGGTTGAATTCACTGAAAAAATCTTTGAAGACGCTGCATGGCCCAGCTACGTATTGGGGAATCACGATTCCCCGAGATTTATTTCGAGATTTTCGGATGGTGTTTTTGAAGAAGAACGCGCCAAACTGCTTGCCACGATGCTTTTGACTCTCAGGGGAACTCCCTTTATTTACATGGGTGAAGAAATAGGCATGAGAGAAGGGAATATCCCCTTTGAAAAGCTTCAAGATCCGCTGGGACTTAATCTCTGGCCAAAACGCAAAGGGCGTGATGGTTGCAGGACCCCGATGCAATGGGACAATAGCAAATATGCAGGATTTTCAACAGTTGACCCCTGGCTTCCGGTAAACCCGGATAAGGAATTTGTAAATGCGGAAATACAGGAAAAAGATCCCGATTCTATGCTTAACTTTTACAAAAAATTGCTTGCCCTTAGAAAGAATTCCAATGCTTTGAAGCTTGGTGATTATATTTCAATAAGAACTAATAATTCAGAGGTATTCGCTTATTTAAGGGTCTTCAATAATAAGAGGATACTTGTAATCCTCAATTTTAGCGCCGAAAGTGTAAAAGTAAATTTGAACCTCTCTGAAAAGAATGGGTTCAACATAATCTTTGGAACTCATAAAGATAGCGGAGTTATAAACTCTTTCATTGAGTTAGAGCCTTTTGAAGCAGTATTGGCGGAATAGAAAAGCCCCTTTTCAGGGGCTTTTCTTAATGCGTTAATCCAGATTGGTTTTTACCGATTTTGAAAGATTTCTTGGTTTGTCAGGATTTAGCCCTTCCGTTATGGCTTTTTTGTATCCGAGGTAAAAAAGCGGAATTACCCTCAAAGGGCTTTCAAGCCCATTCTTATATTTGACATCAATATCACCACCTGGTCCAATCTCGAGAACGTAAGCTCCCATATTTTTTAACTCTTTTGATAGCTCCTCTTCATGTTTTGTACCCATTGATTGCAATACGACAAAGGTCTTATTTGTAAGATTCGAAATAGGTCCGTGTCTGTATTCCAGCGGTTCATGAAATTCTGTCGGTTGTTGTGCCATCTCTTGAATTTTCAATGCCCCTTCTTTTGCGATACCATAAAGTTCCTCAAATCCGAGAAAAACGAAATGGCTGTATCTGGCAAGGTCTATGCTATCTATGATTTCAGCTCCTCTATTTAATACTGTTTCTGCTTCCTCAGGCAGGATGTTACCACCAACATTTTTGAGGAACAGGTATAAGATCGCGGAAAAAGAGCCAGTCATCACGATACTCTCTTCATTGGCATAATCTAGAGCCATTGACTCACCACAAACTTTCAATAGCTCAGATGATGGCACACAAGAAATACCCAGAGTTTCATATCCTAACTTTTTAAGTTTGTTCGCAGCAAAGACTGTTTCTGAAGATTCCCCTGTTCGTGAGAGTAATATTGCCTTGCCAGAATCTGGAATGCGTCCCTTAATAACAACCTGCCCGCCGCTTATTACTTCTGCTCTGTAACCGTGCTTGACAAAGGTTCTCGAAAGTATCAAACCCAGGTTATAGGATGAACCACAACCTACAAAAAGATAATTTTCTTCTCTGGATAACTTCACTAAAAGTTTCTCGGTTTTCTCAATCAAATCAGGAATTCTCAGAATTTCCTTAAGTGTATGCATTTTGTCTCCTCCATTAACCTCTATCGTATATCGAATTACCGAAGCTGTCGATAGCCACAATCAATGGGAATTTTTCGACTTCCAATCTGTAAACTGCTTCAGGGCCAAGCTCAGGAAAGGCTATTATGTCCGCTTTCACTACTTTTTTTGAAAGGGCAGCTGCAGTCCCGCTTGAAGTGATGAAGTATAGAGCCGAGTATTTTTGGCAAAGCTCTCTCACATAATCATTTCTCCTTCCCTTTCCAATTGTTGCCCTTACACCCAATTTCAGGAGCATTTCCAGAAATGGGTCCATCCTTATAGAAGTTGTGGGCCCAATAGCCCCAATTTCCGATCCAGATACTTTTTTCGCCGGGCCTGCGTAAAAAATTATTTTCTCCTTGAGATATAGAGGAATCTCTCCCTTAGTTTCAAGGATTTCTCTTAACCTTTTTTGAGCTGCATCACGCATTACTATAAACTCACCTGAAAAGTGTATCATTTCTCCGACTTTAAATTCAGGAATCTTCAATTATGAAACTTCCTTTCCTGTGCAAATAACAATCGACCGAAAGGGCAACCGGCAGAGTGGCTATGTGTGTTGGATAGTGCTCTATATTTACTGAATACGCGCTTATACCATTGCCCAGCCCCTGATACCCAAGTTTTAAGGCATTTATCTCTTTCAGGAGTTCCTCTTCTAAGAGACTATATTCCTTAACGAAGTTCCTTTCTTCAAACCCTCTTGTTAAAGCAAGCTTTGAAAGCAAAAGGGCTTCTTCGGACGTTCCACCTATGCCTATCCCCACATGTAATGGCGGACAAGCATTTGCACCAAGACTTTTTATATGATTAAGGACTATCTCTTTTAGATCTCTTGTGCTTGATGATGGGCGCAGCATGAAGAGAGCACTTAAATTCTCGCTTCCACCACCTTTTATCAAGAACCTTGTCTCCAGCTTATTACCTTCAACCATAAAAATGTGGCAAATTATCGGCGTGTTATCCCCGGTATTAATGCGCTCAAAAAGAGGATCAGAAACCACCGAATATCTATAAGGTTGAGAAATATATACATCTCTTACAGCTTTTTCGAATGTTTCTGGAAGAGGTTCTTCCAATCTTACTTTATGACCTATAAAGGCAAAAAACTCAACCATGCCCGTATCCTGACATAAAGGTAGCTTTTCTTTTTCAGCGATTTCCATATTTTCCAGGATAATTTCAGAAAAAGGCCCTTTATATTTTTCAGCTTCTTTCCGAACTTGCTCACAAGCAATTGTATTAGCCTTAATAAGTTCGCTCTTAATGATTTCACAAAGTTTGTCAGCTATAATCATACAATCACCGTTTTCATAAAGTGCTGAGAATTTCGTTCAAAGATTTCTTGTAATCAAGTGCTTTTTCACTGAGCTCATTGCATTTCTTTTGTGCTTTTTCCAAAGAGTTTTCAAACTCTCTCAGAAGTTTTTTCATACTTTCTTTGGAAGGTCCCCCGTATATTTTTCTCACTTCCACAAAGTGTTCAGGAGAAAGTATTTCCCGAATTTCCTTTTCGGAAAAGCGAAATGGCTCTCCCGTTTCCCTTTCAAAACTCTGTTTTAGCACATCAAAAGATTTACCTGAGCGCACAAAAGCTGAAACTATTTTATGTGCCGTTCGAAAATCTATATTTGCTTCTCTTACAAAAGTATCTGCTAGCTCTGTCGTTGTTGCTCCGGAAGATATAGCCAGTTCTTCGCATTTTTTAGCGTTTACTTCCACTGCATCTATTACCGTTCTCAGTAATACCAATGCGGAATCAACGTATTCGCTTGCACTATCGAAAATCCTTAGTGGAGCATCTGCTACTTCGTTAACATCTTGAAAGGGGACATTTCTGAAAAGTGTGGTTAGATTCACAAATTCTCCTGCAGCCATTTCTGAAAAAATCCTTATATGTTCAAGAATTACAGGGTTTCTTTTTTGAGGCATTATACTGCTTATCTGCACGAGATCATCTGGAAAGTCGACCAGTCCCACTTCATTGGATGCTTTATGACTGATGTCGGCGATAAACCTTCCGATATCTTCAAGAAATAATCTGATGACTGACGAAGGATATGTAATCCAGTGCGATGAAACTATCGCACGATAAGAGTTTTCCACTGGTCTTTTAAAACCTAAAAGCTTTGCAAGCTCTTCGCGATCAAGATTAAATCCGCTTGTAGTTATAGCAGCTGAACCAGCTGGACAAAGATTTACTATATTATATGCTGCAAAGAACTGTTCGAGGTCTTCCATAATTTCAAAGGCAAAAGCCGATAAATAATGGGCAAAGTTAGATACTTGTGCAGGTTGCCCATGAGTGTAAAGTAAAAAGAGTTCTGTTCCAGTTGTTAAAATTTTTCTATGAATTCTCTTTAAAAGGAGAATTATTGATCTCATAATCTTGAGGAGCCTTTCTCTTATATGCATCCTAAAAACAGTTGTATCAAGATCGTTTCTGCTTCTCCCTGTATGCAAATAGCCCGCAATAGCAGGTCCTATGAGTTTTGAAAGCTCTTCTTCAAAAAGGAAAAAAAGGTCTTCAAAACCTTCTGGCAATTCTTCTGGCAAATTTGTTTTTTCTTCAAAAGTTAAAATCGCTTCCTTTATTTTTCTTGCTTTTTCAATGTCTATTACTCCGCATTTCTTAAGTACTATAAGATGCGCTTTGTTTTCTTCGATGAAGTATTTCAAGAAATTTTCTTTCCAGTTTTTATATGAGGGGTAAAGGACATGTCTTAGATAATTCTCATTTATTCCCATTCACGGCACTTCCTTTAAGAAGAGTTTCTATATTCTTATACAAAACCATGTCGATTTCATCATCTTTCATTCCAATATAAACCATGGCCCTGTATTGTTCATCGAAATAGCTCTTTGAAAACCCTCTGGGGAACCAGCTGGAGTCTGTTCCAAAGATAATCCTCTCAGGACCGATGGTTTCGTAGTATTTTCTGAAGAGCTTTTCAATAGTAAGTTCATAAGGCATCCATCTCATCCACTGATTCGAACCGCTTGTGTCTATAAATACATTTGGGCAGGTCCAGCACAAATTAAGGGTTTCAAAAACATATCCGTCGCCAAAGTGAGGGATTATGAAGCTTATTTCCGGGAAATCTTTGGCAACATCGTGAATGATCAGTGGATTTATGTTGATGTGACTTGCAATTCCTCCAGCACCGCCCATGATTCCAAAGTGAATGAGAATGGGGATTCTGTAACTCTGGGCTACCTCCCATACAGGATAAAGGCTTCTATCATTCAAAGGAACTGAAACTTTGGGACCAAGAATTTTGTAACCATTCAATCCCTTTTGCAGATATTTTTCAAGCGTTTCAGCAGCATTTGGTTCTGCTGGATCATGGTGGGCATATCCCACAAACCTATCGGGGTGAGAAGATACTATTTTCAACATATTATCATTACCGTTCGCAGTAACAAAGACAACTTTAGAAAGGTCATATTTAAGAGTTTCTTTGTACCATTCCTCAATTAATTCTTCCAGATCATCTATTTTCTGTGGAACAGGAAATTGCCATGCTTTTCTCCACTTTTTGCGTTCTGATTTAACCCATGGGTGAACTTCCCTATTCATAATGCTTCTAAGATCTGAAAGTGGAAAGTGAACATGTGAATCGATTACCCTCGTTATCATAACTGTCACCCCTTCAATCCGGACATGGTAATGCCCTTTACGATTTGCTTCTGGAATATGAGGAAGAAAATTATAAGCGGTACTGTAGAAACTGCTGCCCCTGTCATGATGAGCTCCCAACTCATAGAATTTTCACTGGAAAAATACGCTACCCCAACGGGTAAGGTATACATTTCTGGTGAAGAAGTAACTATCAATGGCCACAAGAAGGCATTCCAATTGCCAATAAAATTGAAAATCGCAAGTGTAGCTAGAGCAGGTTTTACTAAAGGAAGTACTATCTTGAAATAGATGCCAAATTCCGAAACACCATCTATTCTTGCTGCATCGATAAGATCATTGGGAATTGTAGACATAAACTGTTTCATGAGAAATATACCGAAAGCGCTTATCATACCTGGAAACATGATGCTCCAGTAAGTCCCCATCCAGTGAAGATTTCTCACCATAATGTACCATGGAATCACCAGCATCTCGGTGGGTATCATCAATGTGCTGAGAATCAAGATGAAAATAAGTTTTCTGCCAGGAAAATCAAATTTCGCAAGTGTATAGCCAATCAGTGAATCAAAGAAAAGGACTGAAATCGTTGTTATCATCGCTATCAAGAGACTATTCAAGAACCATCTTGGGAAAAGCGAATAATTAAAAATATATTGATAGTTGTACAATGTTGGATATTTTGGAAATAGGTTGAATTCATATATTTCACCAGAGTCTTTGAAAGAAGAAGAGAACATCCAGATAAAGGGAAATACCATCAGCACGGCGAATATGGTTAGAAATATGTATGCTGAAACAGTTAATAATCTATCTCTTTTAATCATTTCATCACTCCTAAAACCACTAATATTCTATGTTTTTGTTCAGGATTAACATCTGAACGAGAGTTATTACCATGATTATTCCAAAAAGAATTACAGTTGCCGTCGCTGCAGTTCCCATATCAAAGGACATAAAAGCTTTCTGATATATATAGAGAACAAGAGGTTTGGTGGAATTCAGGGGACCTCCCGAACCTTGATCGGTCATATTGTAAACTTGAGTGAAGATCCTCAAAAAGGTAATACTTTGAGTAATAGCGAGAAACACGATTATAGGATTTAGAAGAGGGATGGTTATTCTCCATAAAATCTGCCTTCTGTTGGCACCATCGATTTTTGCAGCTTCAATATACTCCTGAGGAATCGTTTGTAAACCAGCTAAAAAGATGATTACACAATAGCCTAGGTTAACCCAGACAGTGGTGACAACTATTGAAGGAAGGGCTTGCGAAGTGCTCATCAAAAAAGGTTGAGAATCAATCCCAAAGATCGTTAGCAAATTGTTTATGAAGCCTATTGGAGGTTGTTGATACATCCATTTCCAAACCCAGCTGACTGCAACGAGGGGAGTAATGTAAGGCATAACGTAAAGCAATCTATAGAAACCTTGAAACTTTTTTATTCTATTCAAAACTAATGAAAGATATAAAGAAACAATTATAACTGCTGGCACACCAAATACAACATATTTCAATGTGTTCACTATGGCTTTCATAAAAACTTCGTCCTTGAAGATGTTTATATAATTCAAAAGGCCAATGAAATTCTTTTTTGGAGATATCAAATCCCAATCTGTGAAGCTCAACCAAAATGAATACACCATGGGATAAAATCTCACTACGATAAAGAACAAAAGTGGTACAGATAAAAAAACATAAGCTGTTAGTATTTTTTTCTGTCTTAACCGCATTCTACACACTCCCAAAATACAAAATTCAGCCCGGGGCTAGCCCCGGACTGAAAAAATCACTGAATAGAACTCCAGAAGTTGTCAAGAACCTTTTGCTCCTCTTCAGCAGCTTCTCTCCACGCAACTTCAGGAGATATACCTTTCAAAACGACTTTGTCAACTGCATCCATCATGACCTGTCTCTGAGCAGACTCATCAACGAAGAACGTCGCATGTGCATATTCCAACCCTCTAAGGAATGCTCCGTAAACAGGATCATCATAGTATTCCTTTGCTAGTTCAGGATTTGCAGGGAGTTCACCGACATTTTTAAGCCAGAGTTTCATGGATTCTGGTGAAGACAGGAATTTGATAAACTTCACTGCTGCCTCGAGCTTCTTGGGATCTTGCGTTGCATTTGTTGTAATGCCATTAGCCCAGAAAGATGCAAAATTGGATTTCACACCCATATAACTTGGAAGCTCTGCAACACCCCATTCAAGGCCTTTTATCTTGTTAAGTGTCCCTATTCTGAAAGAGCCATCAATAGTCATCGCTGCTTTTTGCGCCTTAAAGGCCGTTACATCATCATTCATGAAGCCGGGATATCCAACCTTATCTACTGTTATCAAATCGGTGTAAAATTTTAGAACATCGGAGCCAGCACCAGTTTTGTCGTAAAGAACTGTTCGAGAGTCTGAGGTATAGGGAACTCCTCCAAATTGTCTTACAAGGACTTCTCTTATCCAATGATGTCCCTGCCCAGAAGGTTGCATGGTGAGACCTTCCTGGACAATGTTTCCTTTCTTATCATACACTGTGAGCCTTTTGGCATATTCAACAAGCTCCTGTAAAGTTGTTGGTGGTTTCTCGGGATCAAGCCCTGCTTGTTCAAAAAGCTTCTTATTCCAGAAAAGAGCCAGCGATCTAACAGCAATAGGCAGAGCGTAATATTTCCCATTAAACTCTATTCCCTTTGATACAAAAGAGAAAAACTGTGATTGAAGATATTCCTTTGAAAAGTCCTCTTCGGGAAGGGGAATTAAATACCCTGAAGTAACGTACTTGGGAATCCACCCATAATAAAGGTTGATTACATCGGGTCCGACACCAGCTGGAATAGATGATGCCACTTTTTGATTGTAATTGGCATAAGGAAAAGTAACGTGTTCCACTTCAATATCAGGATTTTGCTTTTCAAATTCCTTGATCAGCTGATCAATGGTGATCTTCTTTGTTTCATAGAAATATTGCCAGTAAGTAATCTTTGTTTTTGCCGCAAAAGTAAAACTGGTAAGTAATACACCAAGCAGCACAAGAAGCACAAAGAACCGTTTCATAAAAACGCCCCCTATGTGATTTTGCCCGTTATGGGCAATTTATAAAAGAATTTCAGTTTGTCCGTGATAAACCGCCCCCAGCACTACTCCCAGCTCACCCAGCAAAGCCCTCTTAAAAGTAACTCTTTGGTATATCTCTTCAGGCACAATTTTTCGTATTGTCGGTAATATCAACTCAATTAAAGTTTCATACTGGTTATAGCCAATTCCACCAGTTATAACAATCACATCGGGATCAAAGAGTGTTATTATATTTCCGAGTGCTACCGCAAGATGTTCACAACCTTTAGTTAATACCTTTCTGAACATTTTGTCTTCTTTATGGGAAGCAAAGAACTCTTTAAGATTTACCTTTTTCCCAGTTAAATTACCAAATGTTTTTTCAAAACTGTATCCTGAAAACCAACTCTCAAGGCTTCCAAAGCCATTTGTAGATGCTTGATCATTGGGCCAGCTTGTAATCATATAACCTACTTCCCCTGCCATTCCGTGAGAACCTTCATAAACCTCGCCGTTTATCACAAAGGCTCCCCCTGTACCAGTACCTAGAGAAAGTAGAAACATATTTTTTGAGCCTCTAGCAGCACCTAACCACAACTCTCCCAGCGCATTCAGAGTTACATCATTCGCAACGCGAACGGGAAGGCCAAAACGCTTTTCCATTTCTTTGGCAAGGTAAATGTTTCTAAGGTCGAAAGATGGTATGTAATGTACAACCTGATCATCACTGCTTACAGTACCAGGAACTCCCATGCTTATCGCCAACACTTTATCTTTGGGAATTTGCAAAACACTGTTGATACCTGTTTCAACAAGAGAAAAAAGCTCTTCTTTGTTCTTTATCCCTTTCGTGGAGAAATTCGTCTTTTCCAGAATTTTCCCTTCAAGATCTGTTAAAGCAGCTATCATTTTTGTTCCGCCTATGTCAAGTGCCACAATGTATTTGAAGTTGGGGACAAAAGAAAGTAGAATTGGCTTTTTTCCACCTTTTTTTGAGCTTAACCCGCGCTTTTTTTCCACCAACGCTCCCAAAGATACGAATTGTGAAACAATTTTTGACACAATCGGCTTACTGAGTCCGATTTGCCTGGAGATCTCAGCCCTTGATATAAGACCATGCTTTCTAACTGTTTTTAGAACATTTATCTCAGTCTTTGTAAAATTCATCGTAAATACGCTCCTTGTTCTGGGGTGTTAATTAGTAATCTTAATTAACTAACTAAATATAGCATCTTTTTGTCTAATATCCAAATTAAAAAAGGTCTTGATTAAAACATATATTCGCTCCATAAAAGAAATAACCGGCGAAAATCTGCTCCATTCAACAATAATTATGCATAATTTACTTTTATGCAGGGATTGTCCGGTTACTGGATTTGTTATAGACTTGAACCGAAAACTTAATTTAGAAGGGTGAGCAAATGAAAAGCACTCAGAGAAAAGCACTTGAACCAATCTTTCTTCTAATATCTTTTGCCTTCTTTCTTTGGCTTTTTGGCAGCCGAATGGGATTGGGCAATATGTTTAAAACAATAATGTACACAGCACATGACCTTCTCCTCAATACTGTATTCTTCATCATGGCAGTTGCCGTTTTGACTGGAGCGTTGGGCGGGCTTTTATCAGAATTTGGTGTGGTGAGGTTATTAAACAAGCTCCTATCACCATTAATGAAGCCCCTTTATGATCTTCCAGGGGCTGCCGCTATTGGTATAATCACAACATACTTATCTGATAATCCAGCTATACTCACTTTGATAAAAGACAGGTACTTTGTGAGATGTTTCAAGCAATATCAACTACCCCTTATGTGTAATCTGGGTACTTCTTTTGGTATGGGTCTCATGTTAACCACGTTTATGATCGCACAGTCAGCTATTGCGGGATACAATTTGCTAGTTCCAGTACTGATTGGAAATGGCGCAGCAATAATTGGCAGTATAATTTCTGTAAGAATAATGGGCCATTTTACACGAAAGGCATTTAGAAACACGGCAGCCTTTGGCGAGATTTCCATACCTTCCAGTACAGAGGCGCATACTGAGAAAAGTTACTTTGAAAGATTTATGGATGCGGTTCTCGAAGGTGGAAAGAGCGGTGTAGATTTGGGTCTTTCCATTATTCCTGGCGTTTTGATTATTTCCACCTTTATCATGATGCTCACTTATGGCCCTGCGTCACCTTCTGGATACTCAGGTGCCCCATACGAAGGTATAGCTGTATTACCATGGCTGGGTGAAAAGCTCTTCTGGATATTGAAATTACTCTTTGGATTTAATTCACCAGAGCTTATTGCTTTCCCATTGACTTCTCTGGGATCCACTGGAGCAGCCCTCGCCCTTGTGCCAAAGTTCATTGCCGATGGCATACTCATGCCAAATGATGTTGCTGTACTTACCGCTATTGGTATGTGCTGGAGTGGTTACCTCTCAACCCATGTAGCCATGATGGACTCTCTGGGATCTCGAAATCTTGTTGGGAAAGCCATATTCAGCCACACAATTGGTGGAATAGGAGCCGGGATAATTGCCCATTTGTTATATACTTTGGTATCATTGGGGTGATTATGGAAACTAGAAAATCGTTGTACGTTGTGCGTGGCTTGAAAAGCCGAGAACCGAGAATCCGAGAGCCGAGAGGGCGAGACCCAAGAGAACTTCTAAACACCAGCAGAGCTGGTCGTGGCAACTCCGAAGGAGTTCATAACACTGGCGTAGCCAGTCATACCCACGCGCAGCGTGCTTAGCCGATGAAAAGCAGCTCTCGGATTCTCGTCTCTTAAGTCAACCGTGTCATCAGTTCATAGTGTGTTTTTGAGAGAATCAAGAATCAGAATTATAGTTGCAACTATTATAGTATAAAATATAATATGCTATAATTTTATAGGGGTGGCTATGTGTTTGTAAATAGAGATAGCGAGTTACAACTTCTCGAGAATGAGTACAATGCTAATAGAAGCTCCTTTGTAGTTATGTACGGGCGGCGGAGGATTGGAAAAACGACGCTGTTAAAGGAGTTTATAAAAGGCAAAAATGCGATCTATTTTCTGGCTACTGAAGAAAATGAAGAGCAAAACCTGAAGTATTTTCAGAATCTTGCTTACGAAAAGACCCGAAAAAATATATTAAGACCAGAAAATACAGTGAGTTGGGAAGACATATTTGATCTCCTTACCCAAGGAAAAGAGCGGCAGATAATTGTTATAGATGAATACCCATATCTTACAATAGACAACAAGGGGTTCTCTTCAAAGCTCCAACGAATCTGGGATGAAATCCTCAATGAAAGAAACGTAATGCTTGTCTTATGTGGTTCCATGGTGAATATGATGTATTCCGAGACCCTTAGCTACTCAAGTCCCTTGTATGGTAGAAGAACTGCACAAATAAGGTTAAAACAAATGGATTTCGAATATTTAAAAGCTTTCTTTCCCGACAAAAGCAAAACTGAACTGATAGAGCTTTATTCCATTACAGGTGGTGTGCCAAAGTATATCGAGTTATTCAACAATGATAAAAACCTCCATGAGAATATCAAAGATAATATACTGGCGAAAGGCTGTTTTCTATACGAGGAACCAGTGTTTCTACTCAGCAAAGAATTCAGAGAAACGGGAACTTACTTTTCTATATTGAAAAGCATCTCCGAAGGAAATCACAAATTAGGTAATATAGCCTCAAGGCTAAATATCAAGCAAACGTCGTTAAGCTACTATCTCAAGGTTCTAATAGACATGGATCTCATTAAAAGAGAGGTTCCGATTACAGAAAAATACCCTGAAAAAAGCAAAAAAGGGCTTTACATGATAAAAGACAACTTCATTTTGTTCTGGTTCAAATTCGTTTACCCGTATAGAAGCCATCTTGAATTAGATGATACTTCTTACGTGATGGATAAAATAACCAATGGCCTTATAGACAATCACATAAGCTTTGTATATGAAGATCTGTGCAGGAATCTTATAAGAAAGAAAGCCATGATGGGAGAATTCGGTGGAAATATTGCCAAAGTCGGTAAATGGTGGGATGGCACAAATGAAATAGATATTGTTGGTGTAAACAGAGATGGCGAAGCTGTTCTTTTTGGCGAATGCAAGTATCAGAATCGCCCCACAGGACTTATAACCCTTCTTGAATTAGAAGAAAAATCATCGAGGCTCAGGAACAAGGAAAAATTATTGGTGTTGTTTTCAAAATGCGGATTTACCGATGAACTTATCGAGTATTCATCAAACAAAGAAAATATTATCCTCTTTAAGTTGCTTGATATTATTAGCGGGGTATAGATGCTGACAATGTTTGCGGGGCTGTGCTGAGCTAAAGCTGCTATGCAGCGGGTAAGCACGCTGCGCGTGGGTATGACTGGCTAAGCCAGTGTTATGAACTCCTTCGGAGTTGCCACGACCAGCTCTGCTGGTGTTTAGAAGTTCTCTTGGGTCTCGCCCTCTCGGCTCTCGGATTCTCGGTTCTCGGGCACTTAGTCTCGAATCTCGGAATCTCGGTTACTTTTTCTCGCCTTCTCGGTCACTTAGTCTCGGTTCTCGAATCTCGACTAAAAAAAGGGGTGGTTACATGAAAATAATGATCGACATGGACGATGTTTTGACTAACTTCAACATAGCATTTTTAAAGGTTGCAAATGAGATGTATGGAACACCTGTTGATGCTATTATTACAGTCTGGGACTTTTGGAAATGTGTTCCGGGGTTGACTCTTGAAATGGAAGAAAAGGTGTGGGAAAGGATAAAATCTACTGCCAACTTTTACGAGAGCTTACCTGCATATGCTTCTCCTGAAGACCTGAAAAAGCTCGCTGGTTTGTTAAATGAAGGGATTCATGAATTTTATTTCATCACTTCCCGTTTTCCAACAAAAGGGAGAAGTGTTCAGGCTCAAAGCCAGAGATGGCTCGAAAAGCATCTTGGGTGTTCCGGGGCGGTCATTGTCAGTTCCAATAAGGGACAGCTTTGCCAGATACTTGGTATAGACTATGCCATTGATGATGCTCCGCATCACATTGAAAATCTTCTCAGCCATGGAATTAATACTTATATAATTGATTGGCCTTATAACAGGCATATAGAGCATAGATTCAGGATCAAGACGCTTGGGGATTTCCTTGATAGTGTGATTTAATAATTAAGGGGGTTATTATTATGAGAAATGTGAAATTCCTTATTTTGCTTATCTTGTTTATGCAATCTCTTTTATTGTTCGCAGTGGTTTCTCCAAAGTGGGAGGATCAGATAATTTACTTTGTTATGATTGACAGATTTGCTAATGGGGATACGACAAATGATGATTTTGGCTTCGGAGAATATGGTAATGACAATGCTCATTACAATGGTGGCGATTTGGCGGGGCTTATTGAAAAACTCGATTACATCAAAGGATTGGGAGCAACGGCAATTTGGATTACACCTCCTGTTGCCAACCAGTGGTGGAATCCGTGGGTGAATTACGGTGGATATCACGGTTACTGGGCAAGGAATTTCAAGAAAGTGGAAGAGCATTTTGGCGATCTTGAATTATATAAAAAGTTCGTGAATGAAGCCCATAAAAGAGGGTTACTGGTTATTCAAGATATAGTCGCAAATCATGTCGGGGATTATTTCAAATTTGTCGATGGCGAGTTTTTGCTTAACGTCAACAGTGTTCCAACAAGCGCGCCAGAGCAAAGCCCCTTTTTCTTCAACAATTACCCCGAGGATAAGGATAAAAATATCTATCATTGGACTCCTGACATCAGAGACTTTTCCGATCCCGATCAGAAGTTGAATTACCAGATGTCCGGCCTTGATGACCTGAATACCGAAAACCCGGCTATTATAGAAGCCTTAAAAGATTCTTATAACTTCTGGATAAAAGAAGTAGGGGTGGACGGATTCAGAATTGATACCGTAATTTATGTCCCTCACGAATTCTGGAAAGAATTTCTCTCGGGTAATAATGGCATATATGAGATAGCCAAAAGTGTTGGTAAAGAAAATTTTATAACCTTTGGGGAAGCCTGGGTGAGATCAGATCCTTTTGATGATTCTGGAGAACAGGTTATAGAAAGCTATTTTAATGACGGCATGAACGCTATGCTTGATTTCCCTCTCAACATCGAAATCAGGCGTGTATTCAAAGAGGGGAAAGCAACGGCAAATCTCAGATATAGGCTTGAAAAACGTGAAGAATACAATCATCCTGAGCGGTTGGTTACTTTTGTCGATAATCACGATATGGAAAGGTTCTTAAAAGGTGCAGGTTTAGCTTCTTTGAAGCAAGCGCTGGCCTTTCTGTTCACAGTTCCAGGTATACCCGTTATTTATTATGGAACTGAACAGGGATTCTCAGAGACAAGGGCAGCCATGTTCAAAGAGGGATACGCCTCCAATGGTATCGACCACTACAACACAAATTTTGAGCTATATAAGTTTATAAAAGAATTGACTGATCTGAGGAAATCATATCCTATCTTTAGAGATGGAAAAATCACCGTATTAAAGGATAACCCTAATGGGCCCGGTATTTTCGCTTTTAAAATTGAGAACCCTGAAACCACAGCGTTTGTGCTTTTGAATACCGCTGATGAAAGAAGGATAATAACAAACCTCGATACCGGCCTTGAGCCCGGAATGGTGATAGAACCGATTTATGCATACAGTATCCTAAAGAAAAAATACACCGTTGGCGAAGCGGGAAAACTCAACGTTACAATGAACCCGAGATCTTTTTATGTTGCGGTGGCAACAGATCAGAGAAAGAGTTACAAAACATCAACGCTTGAAATATATCCAGAGTTAAAAGATGGCCAAAAAATCAGCGGAAATATTCTGCTAAAGGGAATTGCGGTTAATGCTACTTCTATAAAAGTCATCTTCGATAGTCGCGTGGATTCAAGTGATACAGTAGCAGTAGTGGATGGAGAGTGGTCTTATGAATGGGATATTTCAAAATTCGACCCAGGAGTACACACAGTGGTGTTTAAAGTTTATGGTGAAAAGAAAACAGACTACATATATTCAGAAGATTACAGGGTCGAAATTGACATTCCAGAAGTGGCGCTTGTTCGGGAATCAGATCCTGAAGGCGATGACAAAGGTCCTTACGGAAAATATTCATATCCAACGGATATAACATTCAAAAATCAAATGGACCTTTTAGGTGTAACTCTCAAACAGGTTGGCGGGAGCCTTGTGCTTTCAATGAAAATCAAAGATCTCACCACCTCGTGGAGCCCCCAAAATGGATTTGACCATGTTACCTTCCAGATTTATATAGACGACCCTAATAAAAAAGGCTCAAAGATCCTGCCGTATCAAAACGCTGAGATGCCTGAAGGTACTGATTGGGATTACTTCATCTTTGCCAATGGCTGGTCCATAGTCGCTTATTCTTCAGAAGGGAGCGGACCACAATCCTTTGGAAAACCGATTTCACCCACACCACAAGTAAAGACAAACAGCATGACTGGTGAAATAACCTTGATAATCTCGGGTGAGCTTTTCGGGAGACCCGATTCTTACAGCGGATTCAAGTTTTACATAACCACATGGGATTTTGACGGAATTGAAGCCAAATACAGAGACCTTTTCCCCCAGCCTATGTCCTACCATTTTGGTGGCGGCACAAAATCCGATCCATACATCATGGACGATATATTCTTTGCTATTTGGTAATTTATCGATTTTTACAAAAGAAGACCTTGACTTCTATAAGTCAAGGATGAATTTTGCTTTGTTGTGATAGAACACTGTGCTATAATATAAATAGGTTGCAAACGAAAAACAAGTCTGCAACCATCAGTAGGGCAGGGACTGCCCGAATTTACGCCTGTGGACTGTGCTCTGGCGGCGGAACCCGAGAGGGGTCTACGAGTCATCACAGGTTGAAGCAGGAAGCCATGTCTTCTATAAGGCGTGGTAGTTCACTTGTTTTCCACGTAGCCTCCTAATATAAGGAGGCTGTTTCTATTTCTTTGAGAATTAGGAATTTGAGAGTTAAAATTAGTTATTTAGGGGGTGAAATAATGGATTGGGAAGCCATTAAGACCACCATTGTGGAATTCATGACCACATACGGTTTGAAGCTCATAGGTGCAATAATCACTCTTATAATTGGTTTTTGGGTGATAAGAATAATCGGAAAAGTGTTAAGAAAAATCTTTGAAAAGAGCAAGATGGACGAATCGCTTAAGGGGTTTTTAGTTTCGCTCGTAACAATACTGCTGAAAGTGCTGCTTCTCATAACAGTACTTTCAATGCTAGGCATCGAAATGACTTCATTTGTTGCTTTAGTAGGGGCAATAGGGCTTGCGATTGGTTTTGCTTTGCAGGGAACTCTGGCAAATTTTGCGGGTGGTGTTCTCATTCTCTTCTTCAAACCTTTTAAGGTAGGGGATTTTATTGAAGCCAATGGATATATGGGAACTGTTAAGGAAATACAGATTATAAATACAATATTGAATACTCCTGATAATAAGGTGATAATCATGCCCAATGGCCCTCTGGCGAGCAGCGTTATAACAAACTTCTCCAGAGAAAAGACAAGGCGGGTGGATTTAACATTTGGAGTTGGTTATGAAACCGACATCAGAGAAGTGAAGAAAGTTTTGGAGGACATTGTTCAAAACCATGAAAAAGTACTCAAAGAACCCGCACCGCTTATCCGGGTCGCCGAGCTGGCTGATAGTTCAGTGAATTTCGCAGTTAAAGTCTGGGTAAATGCTGCTGACTATTGGAATGTATATTTTGACCTTCATGAGCAAGTAAAATTGGTATTTGATGAAAAAGGCATCTCCATCCCCTTCCCTCAAGTGGATGTCCATATGCAAAAAGAATCTTAAGGCTTATCGATTTTCACAAAAGAAGACCTTGACCTCTATGAAGTCAAGGATGAATTTTGCTTTGTTGTGATGAGACACTATGTACAATATGGATAGATCGCACACGAAAAACAAGTTTGTTACCATCAGTAGGGCAGAAACTGCCCGAATTCACGCCTGTGGACTGGGCTTTGACGGTGGAACTCAATGGAGGTCCACGAGTCATCGCAGGGTAAGGTGTGGTAGTTCACAAAAAGGCCTTATCGAAAATGGATAAAGCGGAACTTTATGTTCCGCTTTATCAGTAAATAACTCCTGAAAGTTCCTTCCTTCCTTGAGTGCCATCAGGAAGTTCCACAAATACGCTCAAGTCATGAGAATTGATATACGAATCCGTCTCAAAGAATATGAGCCATGAAGAGAGTATGTATTCTGTTAGGCCAATCTCTGAAAGATCAGGCTCTTCTGAACCTTCCTGGTAAATTGTAAGCCCGCTGGTTGCGTTAACAAGTTCCCTTGGATCACCTGGATGGCTGAAATCAGTATCGCTTTCAAAGTAAAACGTGCCTGTTGAAGCTATTATATGAAAGGTAGCGTATCCATAAATGGCTTCAAGAACATCCTGTTTTGTGTACTTAGCGGAAAAATCATTTTCTGGAACGATACCATATGGCCAGGCAATGTCAGGGGGTTGGTCTCCCGTGTAATGGCTAAAGGCGTCTGTTAGTAATATAATGACTCTTTCAGCATGAGGTCTCCAATTTATGTTATTCCAGGCAAACATTATTGCGCCATAGATATTTTCTGGAAGATCCCGTCCGCCATAAGCTACTAATTCAGTTGAATAGTCGCTCGCGGCCCCTGGGCTTGAAAGGTTTATAAAGGGAGTTGAATAGTTTGCGCCTTCATAAACCGGATCAGATGGCGCATAATCTCCAAAGGGTATTATGGATGCCTTCGCATCATATCCAGCATCAATCAGCGCTTGAAGAAAATCTTGAATACTGCTCTTAATACCGGAAATTTCGTCTGACATACTTCCGGTAGTATCTACGAGGAAAACTATATCCGCACCAATGCGAACTTCTGTTTCCTTTGTCATCACAAAACCCTGAGCTTTCCCATCCTCAAAAACCAATACTTTACCATCGTCAAGGGAGCCCAGATAATCGGGAATGCTCATTCTCAATTTCAAAGGCATTGGAGAAGTCACAGGGTCAAACAAAGGATTGCTCGATGGGAGTTTATCAATGGCAAAGAAGATCTCCAGATCATTGCCCCACGCGCCTGGAATCTTCACACCAAAAGGATCAAGGGGAATTTCTTGCTGTAAAACAGGGATAATTCCGCATGAAGCTAAGAGAATTACAGCAGAAGCCAATAATAACCTAAGTAGTTTTTTCACCATGACCATCTCCTCAATAATTCAATCCAATACCGGCATTAACATAGAGAACTCCAGACCAGCCAATTAAGTAGGGGCTGTCAACCAGGCCTGCGATGGTCATTACTTCACCGAATATATGGATTAATTCAGATAACTTGAGCCTGATTCCGGCTTTAACCCTAAATGAATTATCAGAATAAATAAAAGCTTGAACCTCATGCAAATCTACAAGGATTATAAAACCCAAACCGGTATAAAGGGTAAAATTGTTTCCCAGCCTGAAATTCAAAGATACAGCAGGATCAAGTTCCAGCAAAGAAGAAATCTGGATGACCGGGACATAGCAGTTGAGCTCAGATCTGAAAAAACCTTTTCCTGATTGGAGGCCCACACCCAAAAATTGCCTCTCCAATCCGCTGAGTTCAACTCCCATTGAAACGTATGTACTTATTGAAAGGGCAACGATAGCAAATAATAAAATAACCCCCACACTAATCAGTGAACGCATGTTCATCCCTCCCAGATAAAATTATATCAATCGTTCGCAAGAATAAAGTCAATGTGAAAAGCTTATAAATTAATTATTCTCGCTTTTTCTGAAAACATTACTGCACGTTTACTGGAAAGAAATATAATATGCACTTGTTCTTACCAATGCATTTCGAGGAAAACTCGATAATCTATTCAATTATAGGGTGTCTCGAAAATCAGTAACAACCAATAATATCAGCCACCTTTCTGTGAGGACGGCTGTTCAAGACATTGAAAATAACACAGAGGTTGTATGCCAATATGGCCAAACCCAATACCGCATCATAATTCCTGTTTCTCACATACCAGATGTATTCCAGAGTGAAATATTCTTCTAGAATGTTA